>NZ_JBWVSU010000001.1:300000-501098 GCF_056642055.1 Acinetobacter sp. 129952
CTTACAGATCAACTGAGCTTGTGTACCTTTACCTGCTCCAGGTGGTCCGAGTAAGATAATGCGCATATATAAACATCCTCATTTAAACAATATGTATGACGCCACGACCACAATCACCCGATTGTGTCCCCCGACATCTCATTATAAGAAAGCCACAAACAAATGGATTAAACCCGCGACAAAACCGGTTACCCCACCCAATAAAATCAGAATCCATTCATCTTCCTGAAATGCAGGACGTAAAAGATTCTGAAACTCCTTCGGAGTCAACTCACGTATGCGGTCTCTAAACATTTGATAGATTTTCTGTGCACGGCTCGCATTAAATGCTGGGTCGCATACAGGTACCATCGTAATTTCAATCGAGCGATCGATCAAGTCCGTCTTGAGTTTTGCATACTCTTTTGGTCCTAAAGACAGCTGTAAAGAGGTCCGAACCAGGGGTGTTTCCATAATTTCATTAATATGACGTTTGATAATGCGGCGGGTTTTGTCTTTTCTGCCGCCATACATCATCTCGGTCATGATCGATTTTAACGTAATCAGGTCTTCTGTGACTACACTTGCGAAGACGTCAGAGACTTCATCCTGACGTTTCATAAATGCGCCTTGTATGTTATAGGTGCCAATACGCGGAATGACCGGTTTAATCCACGGAAATTTGCGGTTTGTGGTACGGGCAAAGAATTGCGGGTACTTTACCGGGTGTGGATAGAGCGGGTTGAATACCATCCAGATCGCGATCCAGTTGGTCAAAAAGCCCCAGATGGCCGCCCAGAACGGTACGGTCCAGTGCCACGGCACCACAAACCAGACAATCATTTGGAAGATACCAAAGAACATCCCGATGAGGGCACTGATATGCCAGATAAAGTTGATCTCTTTTTGACCCACTTTCAGGAACATCCGCACCATTAACCGGCGGTCACCTTCCATCTGGCTGACCACCATTTCACGCATATCCACAAGTGACTCGACGTTCATGGTCAGCTCAGTCACTAATTCACGCAAAATTGCCGGCATTTGTTTTTGTGCTTGTGCATAAATTCTGCGCTTAATAGCAAAAGGTAGGTTTTCCCAGAGCACCGCATTGCGATCCATCATCACTTCATCGATCAGGTGTTCCAGTTCGAAACCGACCTGCTCGCCAATGATGCGTGCCATATCATCCGGATCCATCGCCTGTAAAAATTCGCGGATAGAGCCTAATTTTGACAGTGTGTTATCGGTAATAATGCCTGAAATACGTCCAGCTTTGCGTGGCACAATCCCTTGCCAGCCCACAGGTAAAGGCCCGAGATGGAAACCCCAAAAATTGATCGGATAAAAGACCATTTTCAGCGCCATCCAGACGTGAGCCCAGGTTACAAATGCAGTCACTGGAATAATGCTGAGCACGGCCCAAAAATCCGGGCGGTTTACAAAGGTTTGCCACAACTCGTTGACGTACTCAAGCATGCATAACTTCCATATTTAATTTTTTGTTCACAGAATACACATATTAATAAGGTCGAATATTTTGTCTATAAACCGATACTTAAAGTATAGGAAAATTGTAGCCGGGGTTCTGTTTCAGCCACAGCACGACCATTTCGGTCTTCGAGTTTCTCTCCGGCACCGATCCCGATACTAAAACTGCTGATCCGTTCTGAACTAAGCAAAACATAGGCCAAATCAACGCCAGCACCTAAACGGCCTTCATACTCGCCATCAACCTGTTTGCTGTCGATATGACCGGCATAAACCCCGACATAATAACCATTTTTGTCTTTGCCGGTGAGGTGTGCTGGATAACGAAAGCCTGCCTGGCCGCCAATCGTACGATCATCATCCAGAAAAACACCACCTTTCACATAAGCAATCCCATAAGGGTTCACCCATTCGGTATTTAAATGCAGTAATTTCTGGGTAAAACCAACACCCACATTAAAGGCTTTTGCCTGAGCAGGCTCTATTTTGGTTGCAGTATTATTAATCTGATCATGTGCATAAGCCCCGTTCGCCCACAATGCAAACGCTAACAAAGGGTAAACCTTGTTCATTCCTTCACCATCTTCCTTAATTATAGTTTTTGGTATAGTCCTATTTTTATTAGATTTTACTCTAGCAGAATTATCACAACTCTTATATACAGCACTTTACAATTTTAATGTCTGCAAAGTCAAAGCTTAAAGGAACTGATTGCAAGGGCAGTTTTTCATTATCAAATCAAGTGCAGTTGCGTTAGAATACTCCACTTTGATTCTTTTCTACCACTCTCAGGTCTTAAGTCGATCGCGTATGAAGCAGCACTTTCCTTTAAAAAATGCACAACAAGAAAAGCGCATCTATCGCAGTCGAGTCTTGATTTCCATGGGTATTGTCATTTTCTTTATGCTGCTGCTGGTCAGCCGCTATGCCTATTTGCAACTGTTCAACTTTGAAAGCTTTACTACAGCTTCTGATGAAAACCGGATTCGTCTGCAACCTTTGCCGCCAGCGCGTGGTTATATTTATGACCGTAACGGCGTGTTGCTGGCCGATAATTACCCGGTATTTACTGCCACTTTAAGTCGTGCTGACGTACAGGATATCGATCAAACGCTCGAACGCCTGAAACCGATTCTGGAATTGACCGAAGAAGATCTTGAACGCTTTCAAACCCGGATTAAAACAGCACGTAAAACCGAACGGGTTTCAATCAAGCTCAACCTGAATGAAAATGATATTGCCCGTTTCAGTGAAGTGAAATATCAATTTCCGGGCGTGAATATTGAAACCCAGATGACCCGCTACTATCCGCATGGTGACCTGTTCGCACATGTGATTGGTTATGTCGGTCGGATTAATGACAAAGAACTGAAATCAATTGATAAGGATCTCTATGCTGGAACCAACCTGATCGGAAAAATCGGTGTGGAAAAATCCTATGAAGAACTTTTACATGGTGTGCCGGGAAATGAATCGGTAGAAGCAGATGCCTTTGGTAATGTGCTGCGTCATTTGGGCCGTAAAGATCCGGTACGTGGTAATGATCTGTTCCTGTCACTGGATTACGGCTTGCAGGTAGTCGCTTCGGAGCAACTGGCCGGGCGTCGTGGCGCGATTGTGGCGATGAATCCCAAAACCGGGGAAATTCTGGCGCTGGTCTCCAGTCCAAGTTTTAACCCTAACCTGTTTGTGACCGGGATCAGCACCAAAGATTATTCGTTCCTGCGTGATAACCTTGATCAACCTTTATATAACCGTGCCGTGCAAGGGGTTTATCCGCCTGGCTCTACTATTAAACCAATGTTTGCACTCGGTGGTCTGCATCATGGTTTGGTGGACTGGGATACCACTATTTCTGATCCAGGCTATTTCAGTCTGCCGGGAGACAGTCACCGTTTCCGTGACCATAAAAAATCCGGGCATGGTGCAGTGAATATGCATAAGGCGCAGGTCGTCTCCTGTGATACCTATTTCTATGTCATGTCCTACCGGATGGGCATTGAAAAAATGAATACCTGGATGCGTCAGTTTGGCTTTGGCGAAAAAACCGGGGTGGATTTACCAAGTGAAAGCTCAGGACTGTATCCAAACCCGGAATGGAAAATGCGTACCCGCAAGGCCAAATGGTCACGTGGTGAAACCATTTCTGTCAGTATTGGTCAGGGTGCTTTTACTTCAACGCCATTACAGCTGGCTATGGCCACAGCCATTACTGCCAATCATGGCAATAAAGTCATTCCCCATGTTTTGCGTGAAAGTCGCGGTGCCAAACCGTTCAAGATGCATAATGGCACCCATGGCAAGATCGATTTTAATGGTCAGGAAGAAGACTGGATCAAGATGCGTGATGCAATGGTGGACGTAATTCAATCCGGTACAGGCCGAGGCATTAAAAGCGGCTTACAATATTCTATTGCCGGAAAAACCGGTACGGCACAGGTGAAAAGTATTGCTCAAGGCAAGCGTTATAATGAATCCTTATTGACCGATCGTCAGCTGGATCATGGTTTGTTTGTCGGTTTTGCACCTGCTGAAAATCCTGAAATTGCGATTGCAGTCATTTTGGAAAATGGTCGCGGTGGTAGTGCCGCAACGGCTCTGGCCCGTCCAATTTTTGATTACTGGTTACTGCATAAAGATAAAAATCCGGTACGCCCACAAGGCCATCAATTAAGTGGGGGTCTGATGACGGCCGGAATCAAGCCAGCTGAATTGCCAAGTGGTGCAGGGATGTTAAGTCAAGATGCAGCATCTAGTGCCGTTCCCGCCAGTGGCCAGCCCGAAATGACTGCTCCGGCTTCTGCAAATACGACTGCATCTCCCGCAGCAACACCTGCTCCTACACCAGTAGAGCGAGACTAAAGATGAAAAACCAACTTCGAATTATTGGTGGTGACTGGAAACGCCGCCAACTGCCTTTTGCCAGCATTGAGGGTTTGCGCCCGACGCCTGACCGTGTTCGGGAAACACTGTTTAATTGGCTGATGTGGGATGTACAAAATGCCCAGGTGTTGGATATTTGTGCCGGTTCTGGGGCATTGGCGTTTGAGGCATTATCGCGTGGTGCTGCATCAGTGGTGATGATTGAGCCGGATCGTACTCAGGCACAATTTCTGACCCAAAATCTGGAACTTTTAAAAGTCACCAAAGCACGTGCACAATTAAAAGTGGCTACGGCGCAGCAAGCTTTGTCTACCCTTCAGGCACAGTTTGATCTGGTTTTTCTAGATCCGCCATATAGCCTGGATTTATGGGAAGAACTCGCGCTAAAGGCAGATCCTCTGATCAAGGACAATGCCTATATTTATGTAGAAGCAGATCGTGATTTACAATTGCTTAAATTGCCATCCTCATGGCGTTTAATTAAAAATACCAAAGCCGGTACAGTTCGTGCGGGGCTTTATCAAAAAAGTATTTCTTGATTTAAATTGTTTTGAAGAGACATTAAAAAAGGATTCCTCAATGGAATCCTTTTTGTCATTGTAGTCAGTCAAATTTAAAGACTGTGATTAACGATCACGGCGCCAGTCGCGGTTATCTCGGTCACGTTTCCAATCCCGATGATCTTTATGATCCTTATTTTTCCAGTCATGATCTCTGTGGTCTCGATCATAATGTCCATTACGATCTCTGTTGCCACGATAATCATCATCCCAAGGATCAACCACACAACCGGTTAATGACACAGCCAATACAGAAAGTAATATCACTTTTTTCATCATGTCCATCACCTCTTACTGTACTCTGTCAGTATCAGGCGAGTTCATGGAGAGTGAACGGAGCCATTGTTGCACTCTTGTAGAGATTTATGCATGTTTTATGCATGGCCGTAAACCTCTTTTTTCTTAATTAGCATTCATGCTTTTATGAGAATTTGAACTTTCATTTGCATAAATCCAGCTAAATGGAAGCTTGGCTTTTGTTTGAATCTTGAGAATACTGCCGCCTTTGCTTCTGACCTGATCTGTATGACTTGGCTATTATTTATTCTTGGGGCAATGGTGGCTGGTTTTGTACAGGGACTGACCGGCTTTGCCTTTGCTCTGATCGCCATGTCTTTCTGGGTTTGGGTACTGCCTCCGCAACTGGCCGCGCCCTTGCTGGTATTTGCCTCGATCTGGAGTCATGTGATTTCCCTCAGTCAGGAACAAAAACAGCCGGTTTTATCCAGACAGTTGGTGCTGCCTTATCTGATTGCTGGTTTGATTGGCGTGTCGCTTGGTACTTATCTGTTACAGATTATTCAAGCAGATACCTTGAGAATGATCTTGGGATTTCTTTTGGTACTGTAGTGTCCGCTCATGCTGCTCAATCCGCAATTCAAAACAATTCAGTATTCAGGAAAATTGGCTGATAGCTGCATCGGTTTTATTGGCGGAATTTTAGGAGGACTGGGCGGTTTTTGCGGTGCCATTCCTTCGGCCTGGGTGATGTTAAAACAATTACCCAAAACCCAGCAGCGCTATATTTTGCGGCATTTTAATTTTGCAATTCAGCTTTTCACGCTGGGTACTTATGTATGGCAAGGCCTGATCAATCAAAGCCATTTACCCTATATGGCCTTGCTGATTGTTTTTGTGAGTATTCCGGCAATTTTAGGCGCAAAACTATTTTATAAAATTTCGGAATTACTGTTCAAACGCATGATCTTAAGTTTACTCTTTAGTGCAGGCTGTTTTCTATTAGCGTCCCAATTCATTTAAACACAAGATCAAGCCGAGTCTGTCTTCCCCGCTAAAGCTTGAATCCGTTGAAATAACTGCTATGTTAAGGCCAATCTTTGTAAATATAGATCATCATTATGCAGATTCGTGATCAGATTGTTCTTGTTACCGGTGGTGCACGTGGTTTGGGTTTAGCCATTACTCAGGCTTTACTGGCTGAGGGCGCGCGCGTGGTCGTCAATTATCATAGCAGTCAGCAGCAAGCTGAACAGCTGGCCCAGCAACATCCAGACCAAGTCTTTATTTATCAGGCAGATGTGACCCAAGTTGATCAGGTCCGCGCTTTATTTGCCGCGGCTAAAACCCATTTCGGTGAAGCAATTCATGCTGTAGTCAATAATGCACTGATTCAATTTGAATTTAATGGCGATGCACGCCCTAAAGTAGAAACGCTGACTTGGGAAATATTGCAACGGCAATTTAGCGGTGCAGTACAGGCTGCCTTAAATACCACACAAGCCGCTCTGGATGATATGAAACAAGCAGGGTTCGGCCGGATCGTGAATATTGGTACAAATCTCGTGCAAAATCCAGTGGTTCCTTATCATGACTATACCGCCGCCAAAGCAGCATTATTGGCCTTTACCCGCACCACGGCGCAGGATTTGGGGCAATATGGCATTAATGTGAATATGCTCTCTGGAGGTCTGTTACAAACGACAGATGCCAGTAAGGCCACACCTGACTTTGTCTTTGACCTGATTGCTCAATCGACGCCTTTACGCCGCGTAATTACACCAGAAGAATTTGCTGCTGCAATCCTGATGTTTTTGTCACCTTATTCACGTGCTGTCACAGGACAAAACCTGATTGTAGATGGTGGCTTGGTCAAAGGTTAAATGTTTAGAGAATGGACTTGAATTTTCAAATTCTGTTGTTCTATTTTTTAACCATTTGGTAGATTAAAAAGGTTTTGTGACCGGGTTTTACTTCTACAATAGTGCGCTCCCATAAAGCCTTTAGTCTACTTTCCATGAAATTGATCACGACATTGCTCAGTACCTTGCTACTGGCAGGTTGTATGTCCAGCGATTTGAAGAAGTCCGAACAATTACTGCAAAATTTCCATTGTGCCAAGGTAGATACCGCCCAAATGCCACATAGCAGTATGACCGACTATTATCAGCAGATGTTGTATAGCAGCAAATCCAAAGTCGAATCTTATATCAAACAGTATCATCAGGGTGAAGAGTTATTTGACCTGCCATTGCATGAAGTGGTGGAACAGCAATATGATCTGTATAAAGATGCCTGCCAAAATCTGGGTGGAATTTTACCCGCTTCTGAAAATGCATCTTAAGTCTGTCAATCTTCATGATGATTAGGCAATAAAAAAGCAGGAGAATTTTCCTGCTTTTTTTCAACTCAATTTTAATTCTGATAATAGCGCTGATCTACGCTGAAGCATTCAGGGAATTTTGGCTGAATCTCTGCATAAAATGCCATGATTTCTGCCATGTCTTTTTCATAATCCCCTGTCGGATAAACAATTTTACCTACACCAGTTTTCTTCTTCTCATAATCCATATAGGCCAATGCAATCGGCACACCTGCATTAATCGCAACATGATAAAAACCTGTCTTCCACTGTTCCTGTTTAGCACGAGTCGCTTCTGGCGTGACCAGCATCACCAGTTTAGGATGGGTCTTGAATAATTCCGTCATCACCTGAACCATACTCGGACTAGGCTCCCCCGGCTGTTTAGGACGGCGATCAATCCCGATACCGCCCATAGCACGCACAAAAGGTCCAAATGGCAATTTCATATAACTGTCTTTAATGGTTAAGCGAACATTCACACCTAATGCTTTTAAGGCCAGTCGCGCATACAGTGCATCCCAATTACTGGTATGAGGCGCAGCAATCATGACACATTGGTCTAAATCTAAGGGCCAATGGTTATCAATTTCCCAACCCATCAGCCTCAGGCTTTGTTCTGCTAACTTCTCAAACACGTCACGCACCAATTCTATTCAAAATTGCGCGAATTTTAGCAACCTCGGCAAATATAGATAGTGCTCTATGATCAATAAATAAACAGTTAATCTATATTTGTATAATTAGAATTTTTAAATGAATAGTTGATTATTTTTGCCACCTTTCAACTTATCTCATACATCAATTTACGGATAGTTAAGATTGCTTCCCAATATAAATAGGAATTTCTTTCTAATTTAAAGGATTCATGCATTAAAAAGCTCTTAACCTCCTCATTTTGGGATATGGCAAATATAAGGGTCTTTTTATACTGAATCCACATTATAAATTTCAGGAAGATTCTAATGAAAAAGACTTTACTTTGTATTGCTTTAGCAGGGTTACTTAGTGCCTGTGGTGGTTCGGATGATAACTCAAGTACACCTCCAACAAGTAATATTGGAACCCAGACCGGGGTACTAACGGATGCTGTGATTGCTGGGGTACGCTATGTCACAAGTAGTGGTGCTACAGGTTTTACCAATGACGATGGTGAATTTAACTTCAATGAAGGAGAAACGGTTAAATTCTATATTGGTGATGTTCAACTCGGGGATGAAATTGAAGCAAAAGAACGTGTTACCCCTTTGGATTTAGCTGAGACTGAAAATGCTCGCCTTAACTTACTGGTATTTTTACAATCCTTAGATGGAGATGATAACGATGACAAACTTAAAATTAGTACGGCCACTACAGATGCCTTAAAAAATCAGAGTATCAATTTTGACCAACCTTATAATGACTTTAAAAATGAAGCTATTGTCAAAACAGTAATTCCTGAAGAAAAGTTAGTGAATGAAGAGGATGCTAAAGCACACTTCCAAGCGACCTTCTACAAAGATATTGCCGGCACTTGGGAGATTAACCGTACCGATAACACTGCTGTGTTGATTCACATTTTGGAAGATGGACGCTATGCACTAGGTGAAGCAGAAGCCAAAGATGAGAGTGGTCAAGCAGGCATTGAAATGGGCCGCTTAAAATGGAATGCAACAACAACCGTGATTGAACCGGAAATCCTGCATGATACCAATGGTGAATGGGGACTTTCACATCCTGCCGAGAATAAACCTTATTCTTTAAACTTTAATGGAACTCAATTAATTCTTACTGAACCAGGCGTTAATACTGAATACCGTTTAAATCGAGTTAAGCAGTCCAATAGTCTCGTCGGCACGTGGCGACTTAATGAAACGCACCTATTTGCTTTCTTCGATAACAACTATTATTTCTTCCTAGACACTGGAGGTGGAGATGACTGTGGTTGGCCAGGAATTGAATATGGCAAATATACATTGTCAGCAAATACTCTCACCACAACCGAGGTATTATTCGATACCAACGAGTGTGGTGGATTACAAGATAGTTCAAATGGCAGTAAGACAATTGCAAGCATCAATATATCTAACAACAATCTTATCTTACATCCGCAAGGTGAAGATCCTGTAACTTTACAACGTGTTAAATAACCCATATAAACCGGCTTGAATATGAAATTCAGGCCGGTTTAATCAATATGTTCAAATTGAATGGTACAGCCCATCAATAAATGCATCAGTTCGATTTGCGAACAACATTGGGTTTTTTCATAAATATTTTTAAAATATGTCCGTACCGAACTCAACGTAATGCCACACTGTTCTGCAATATCTTCTATTTTATAACCATTAATTAACAACTCGCATAAATCAAACTCTCGTTTGGAAAGCTGGTAACACTGTTGTAGGTAAGCTCTTGACAGGGAGTAATGCTGATTTTTATCTGTCATAAATAAGGCAATCTGATGCTGAGCAGACTGTAAATGCTGCATATTTCTTAATTTTTTAAATGGCACCACCGTCAGCATAAATTGCGAGCCTGCCCCATCACTCAACGCCAAGACTCCACCCACCTCAGTCTGAATGGTCGTATCTTCCAGCAAAGCACTTTCTAATAGCTGATCAAAACGTATCTGCTGAGCATAATTGGTTTTTAGACGGTTATGTATATCCAGATCCAGACATGAACTTTGATCAAGCATCTTTTGCGCAACAGGATTGGAATAACTTAAACACAGGTTTTGATCGAGCAGTACAATTCCGGTTTTTAAACTATCCAATACGGTATACAAGCTTAAATTATCTTGCTGAATCAAGTTGATTTGCCGGTGAATTTGCAAAGCCCGGCGTAAATGAATACTGATACGTCTTAGAAAATCCAGCTCAACTTGTTCAAAAGGCTGCACCTCAGGAGCACGATGAATACCCAGTACCGCCCAACGATAATTTCCCCGATCCAGCAATACCCCTGCCAGATAAGATACACCGCCAGGCTTTAAACACTTCTCATAGAAAACATAGTGATCCGTACCCGGCTGTTCTGCATAGTGCTGACAGTTATGACTCAATGCATCGCCCATCTCGATCGCATTCCATAATGGCATATGCAATTTCATATCAATCACTCTGATACGCTCATCTTGATAAGCAGCCAGACTTTCACTCGGGATATTGTGCGTGTAAACAAAATCATAGCCTGGATTAAGCTGATCCAGACCGGTAAAAATTGCACTCTTACTTTTAGTATAGCTCACGATATCTTTGATCACGTCCAGCCACAAAGATGGCAATACAGCAGCATCATAAATTTTTGCAATCAGATTATTTTCTTGTTCTAATTTCATTATCCCCTCCGCATTATCATTATTTTCTAATCATAGCGTTCAGAATTGGTTAACGAAACAGCATAAAGTGACTTTAAATTTGGCTAAAAATTCTTAAATCCTGCTCACTTATCAATAACTTTGACCTGATTCACCTAATGAATCAAACTTTAACAAGATTGCCCTATTTATCTGTACTGACTACTTTTAATGTAATTCATAACAAATAATTTAATAGGGTCAAAACAATGAAAAAATTAACGCTTACTGCTGCGATAGCAGTCGTTCTTGCAGGAGCTTTAACCGCCTGTTCAAAGCCCAATGATAATGAGCCGATGAGTAATAATGCTCAATCCAGCCCAGCCATGATGGAGCAAAATAACGCGGATACTAGTGTGAACCGTGCTGATAGCGCAGAAACTTCGCTAGATTGGGCAGGTGAATACGAAGGTGTTTTTCCTTGTGCTGACTGTGAAGGGATTAAGGTCGAGTTAGATCTCAATCCGGATAAAACCTATGAGCTAAATGAGGAATATTTAGGTAAAGCTGGAAATAATGAGACGGAAACTAAAGGTAGTTTCAGTTTTGACCCTCAAGATCCTTCAATCATCACATTAGATAACAAAGCTGAAAACCGTAAATTCTTTGTTGGTGAAAATTTTGTTGAAGCACGCGAGATGAAATCAGGTAAAAAAATCGACAGTAATTTAAATTATAAATTAGTTAAAAAGTCCGCATCATAATTTTGTAAACGCATAAAAAAATCCCCGCTATTGCGGGGATTTTTTATGAAATGCTCGGATGATGAATTACATCATGCCGCCCATACCACCCATGCCACCCATATCAGGCATTGCAGGTTTGTCTTCTGGGATTTCAGTGATCATGCATTCAGTGGTCAGCATCAAGCCAGCAACAGAAGCGGCGTGCTCAAGTGCAGAACGCGTTACTTTAGCAGGGTCAAGAATACCCATTTCCAGCATATCGCCATATTCGCCAGTTGCAGCGTTATAACCGAAGTTACCTTCGCCATTCTTCACAGCGTTGATCACTACAGAAGGCTCATCACCTGCGTTAGATACGATTTGACGAAGCGGTGCTTCAATCGCGCGGCGAAGAATGTTGATACCTACGTTTTGGTCATCATTCGCGCCTGTTACGCCTTCAAGTGCAGATGCAGCACGTACTAGTGCAACACCACCACCCGCAACAACACCTTCTTCAACCGCAGCGCGAGTCGCGTGAAGCGCGTCGTCTACACGGTCTTTCTTCTCTTTCATTGCAACTTCAGTTGCAGCACCGATTTTGATGACAGCAACACCGCCAGCAAGTTTCGCTACACGCTCTTGAAGTTTTTCTTTGTCATATTCTGAAGTAGATTCTTCGATCTGTGCACGGATTTGCTGTACACGGTCAGCGATTTGGCCAGCATTACCAGCACCATCTACAATTACAGTATTTTCTTTAGATACAGTTACTTTATGTGCTGTACCCAAGTGATCAAGCGTCGTTTGATCCAGCTGCATGCCGATTTCTTCAGAAATCACAGTACCGCCAGTCAAGATCGCGATGTCTTGAAGCATAGCTTTACGACGGTCACCAAAACCAGGTGCTTTCACCGCACACACTTTGATAATACCGCGCATGTTGTTGACAACAAGCGTCGCAAGCGCTTCGCCTTCAACATCTTCAGAAATGATTAAAAGCGGTTTGCCAGTTTTAGCAACAGCTTCAAGTACTGTAATCAATTCACGAATATTGCTGATTTTTTTATCAACAAGAAGAATGAATGGATTTTCAAGTTCTGCTGTCAAAGTATCTTGTTTGTTCGCGAAGTATGGAGAGATATAACCGCGATCGAACTGCATACCTTCAACTACGTCAAGCGAATCTTCGAAGCCTGAACCTTCTTCAACCGTGATTACGCCTTCTTTGCCCACTTTTTCCATTGCTTGCGCAATCAGCTGGCCTACAGTCGTGTCAGAGTTAGCAGAGATCGAACCTACTTGTTCAATCGCTTTAGAGTCTGATGCTGGTTTTGCAGTTGCCTTGATGTTTTCAACAACAGAACGTACTGCAATATCGATACCGCGTTTCAAGTCCATTGGGTTCATACCCGCTGTTACTGACTTGATGCCTTCATTCAAAATTGCTTGTGCCAATACAGTTGCAGTCGTTGTACCATCACCTGCGATATCGTTAGTTTTTGAAGAAACTTCACGAACCAGTTGAGCACCCATGTTCTCGAACTTGTCTTTCAGCGTAATTTCTTTGGCAACAGTGACACCATCTTTAGTGATGTGCGGTGCACCAAAAGAACGGTCGATAACAACGTTACGGCCCTTAGGACCCAAAGTAACCTTTACTGCATCTGCAAGGGTGTTTACACCAGCAATCATTTTTGAACGAGCTGAATCACCAAATTTTACGTCTTTAGCTGACATATTTGACTCCGAATATTGTTGTATCTTTACAAAATCTGATTTGGAATGAATAAAACTTTTTTAGCGCAGATTAAGCTTCTAATACCGCTAAAATGTCAGATTCTTTCATGATTAAAAGCTCTTCGCCGTTTACTTTTACAGTAGTGCCTGCATAAGTACCGAACAATACTTTGTCGCCAACTTTTACGTCTAACGCGCGTACGCCATTGTCAGTGATTTGACCATTACCAACTGCAATGATTTCACCTTGAGCAGGTTTTTCAGCAGCCGAACCTGGAAGTAAAATGCCCCCAGCTGTTTTAGTTTCTTCTTCAACACGACGAATAACAACGCGGTCATGTAATGGACGAATGTTGCTCATAAATAACTCCATCAGACTAAGTCTTTTTTAGGTCACTGATGACGACTTAATTATTCCATGGGTCATCATCAAAAATTTTTGATGTCACTTTTATGGAGATGGAATAAAACGCTTCAAGGGCAAAAATGAAAAAAAATTGGTTTTTTTTAACGAATCATAGGTTTTCGTCTATTTATTCGGCAGATCAGCCTTCAACATAAAGGCTTGTGCCACTTCATCGAATAAATATTGAGAAATTTTTCCTGTGGCATCAATCAGATTAAAGCTGTTCGGTTCATCTTTATGTAGACGATTTGACGCAGAAGTCCCTGCATGTACATCATATACAGGATGATCCATCCCCAATCCGAACATCTGATTCAAATCATAAATCGCCGGTTGATGCAGATGCCCATGCAACAGCGCAAACAGACCATGCTCTGCCCAGGCCTCTAAAGCAATTTTGGCCATCAATGGGCTGTCCTTGAAACCGCGCTTATTTTGAAAAGGCACATAAAAAGGTTGATGGCTGACAATGATTTTTAATTTGAACGCAGGCGCCTGAGCCAGTTGCAAATCAATACGCTGAATCTGCTCAAGGGATAAATGCCCTTTGGTATGATATCGACGTCGGATCGAATTCACCCCAATCAGATAAAAATTTTCAGTTTCAAATATTGGCTCCAATTCACCAAAAAAAATCTGGTAACGGGTAAATGGATTGAAAAGCCGATTCCACAAATGATAGAGCGGAATATCATGATTCCCCGGGATCACCATATAAGGCGTATTGAGCTGATCTAAAAATTTTTTGCAGGCAAAGAATTGACCCAAACGTGCGCGCTGAGTCAGGTCACCACTGATGACGACGGCTTCAAGTGGATGGGTCTGACAGAAATGCCGAATCGCTTCTAAACACTCCGGCTTCTCTGTTCCAAAATGCAGATCAGACAGATGCAGGATCATGTGGCACCATTACGTTTAGGCTATCTTTTAATACAGAAATATTGAGTGGCGGGGCCATTTCCACAATTTCCCCATCAATCGCTACCATCAGTTTCTTGGCTCGGGATTCGATTCGAACTTGATCGGCTGCAAAACTATAAACATCCGATGCCTGGTCAATCTTGCCACGAATCAGCTGATACACTAGCTTAAATAAAGTAAGCTTATCACTTTTAGAAACTACAACTCCCGCCACTTTGCCTTTTTCAGCCGCTTCTGCAATGCGCATTTTCATATCCGCCAGTTGCAAGGGATTATTGCCAAAAAAAATCAGTGGTGTTTTTACCGGATATTTCTTTTGATCCACCCAGATTTTTAGTTTTAATTCTTTACGGTCGCGAATTAAAACATCCAGTGCAGAAGTATAGGCATGTAGCGGTAAGCGACCAAAAATACGATTATAGTCTTCACGTTTTTTAATAAATAAAGGATATAGACCTAAACTGGCATTATTCAGATAAATTTCCTGATTGATACGAGCAACATTCATACGTTGTGGCTGTCCTGTCGCAATCACTTTTGCCGCTTCAAGCAAATCCAGCGGAATCCCCAATAATCTCGCCACATAGTTAAAAGTCCCTAAAGGCAAAATACCGACAGGAATTTGCGTATTCAACACATGTTTGGCGACTGTATTTAAAGTGCCATCTCCGCCTGCCGCAACGATGATTCCTGACTCGCTAGATGCCAAATGCTGTTCAAGCACCTCAACCATAATTTTATCAAATTGCTGTGAATCATTGATTTCATAAGCTTTAGTTTGATAACCCTGCGCTGAAAATATATCGATCAGCTGTTCATAAATGCCTTCTGGCCCCTGTATGCGAAAACCAGCTTTATGATTAAAAATCAGCGATAAGGGTTTAGATTGATTAGACATTTTTCGCGCAATTTCATTGAAGCCTATTGGCATTTTGTCCAATTCATAGACAATTAACAGTGGCTTTATGTAAAATTCAAATGGCAACCATTTATTTAATCAATAATGAATATTAGAGATCTTATAAAATTAAGATAATGATTTTAATATCAATTTTTAAAATAAATACCACTCATCACTTATATAAATAACCTTAATAATTCAAATGTTTAGTTTTATCTTGTTGTTTTACTTATATTTATAAATAAAATAGCATTATATTCCAAAAGAAATCTAGCACTTCTTTGGTCTTATTTTTTTTATCATTTTATGCTTTAATACAGCCACTTTTTTTCATACTTCATCTGGGCGATATTTTTTATTGCTCGGATTGTACTTTGTACATCTAATTTGTACACATTTGAGATAGGCCTCACCATGACCCAAGTGAACGCACCAGAATTCGTTCGTCACCCTAAGCTTATTGCTTGGGTGGAAGAGATTGCTAAATTAACAAAACCAGCAAAAATTGAATGGTGTGACGGTAGCGCAGAAGAATATCAACGTTATATCGACTTGATGATCGCTAACGGCACAATGCAAGCGCTGAATCAAGAAACTCATCCTGGTTCTTATCTTGCAAATTCTGATCCTTCTGACGTAGCACGTGTTGAAGATCGTACTTACATCTGTTCTGAAAACAAAGACGATGCTGGCGCGACCAACAACTGGGAAGCACCTGCTGTCATGCGCGAAAAATTGAACGGTTTATTTGACGGTTCAATGGCAGGTCGTACACTTTATGTGGTTCCATTCTCAATGGGTCCATTGGGTTCTCATATCGCTCATATCGGTATCGAGTTAACTGACTCTCCTTACGTTGCAGTAAGCATGTCTAAAATGGCTCGTATGGGTAAAGCTGTTTATGACGTTCTTGGTACTGACGGTGAATACGTTCCTTGCGTACACACTGTAGGTGCTCCGCTTGCGAATGGCGAAAAAGATGTTGCATGGCCTTGCAACAAAGAAAAATACATCGTGCATTACCCAGAAACTCGTGAGATCTGGTCTTATGGTTCTGGTTATGGCGGTAACGCATTGTTGGGTAAAAAATGCCTGGCATTACGTATTGCATCATTTATGGGTCGTCAACAAGGCTGGTTAGCTGAACACATGCTGATCCTTGGCGTGACCAATCCACAAGGCGAAAAACACTACATCGCAGCTGCATTCCCATCTGCATGTGGTAAAACAAACTTCGCTATGTTGATTCCACCAGCAGGCTATGAAGGCTGGAAGATTGAAACTGTAGGTGACGATATTGCTTGGATCAAACCAGGTGAAGACGGTCGCTTATATGCAATCAACCCTGAAGCTGGCTTCTTCGGTGTAGCGCCTGGTACCAACACCAAGACCAACCCGAACTGTATGGCAACCATGCACAAAGACGTGATTTATACAAACGTCGCTGTGACTGACAACGGTGAAGTATGGTGGGAAGGTCTGACTAAAGAAGCGCCTGCCAACCTGACTAACTGGAAAGGTCAACCACACACTGGCGAAGAAAAAGCAGCGCATCCAAATGCTCGTTTCACAGTTGCAGCTGGTCAATGCCCTTCTATTGACGCTGACTGGGAAAATCCAGCTGGCGTGCCAATTTCTGCGTTCATCTTCGGTGGTCGCCGTGCAGACACTGTGCCTCTAATTTCAGAAGCATTTGACTGGGTTGACGGTGTTTACAAAGCTGCAACGATGGGCTCTGAAACAACTGCTGCTGCTGTTGGTCAACAAGGTGTTGTTCGTCGTGACCCGTTCGCGATGCTGCCATTCGCTGGCTACAACATGGCGGATTACTTCACGCACTGGTTAGAAATGGGCGAGCAAGTGGGCGCGAAAGCTGCCGCTGCTGGCAACAAACTTCCAGGTATCTACAACGTGAACTGGTTCCGTCGTGATGCTGAAGGCAACTTCGTATGGCCTGGTTTCGGTCAAAACATGCGTGTTCTTGAGTGGATCATTGACCGTTGTGAAGGTCGTGCTGATGCTGTTGAAACACCAATCGGCCTAGTTCCTACTTACGAACAGTTGAACTGGACTGGTTCTGACTTCACTAAAGAACAGTTTGACCTAGTAACTTCTCAAGATAAAGATCAATGGATCAAAGAACTTGAAAGCCACACTGAATTGTTCGACAAGCTGGGTGAGCGTTTACCGGAAGCGTTAAAAACTCGTCAAGCAGAACTTATTGCTGCGGTTAAATCTGCTTAATTGCTGATTTAATTAAAAAAGGTCGCATAAGCGGCCTTTTTTATTGGCTGTTTAAACAATTGATCACAATTGACCAGAGCAGCAGTTTAAGCAAAATATGGCATACTTAAGCCAAGACTTCAGGAACTATAAATATGAAAAGAACAACAGTAATTTTGGCTATGGCTGCGAGCAGTTTCGTACTGAGTGCATGTCAGACCACACCCCATCAATTCAATGGACAAAGTGGCTATGAAATTCTGGAACGTTCAGGCAATACAGCAACCTTGAGCTACACCCTCTCAGGACGACCAAGCCAGGATGAAAATCGCTTGCAAGCCGCTTGCAGACACGTATTAGGAAATTCCAAAACTTACAACATCCAGATTTTAAGCACCAATGAAATTTCCAATCCAACTGCGGAACAGGAAAACTATGGCCGCCAACTGGGTAATAGCCGCACGCAAATCAGCTTGAGCAATACGCCTGATTTACATAATAGCGAGAACCCGGGTGCACGCGAAGCTTTAGAAGCCCGCCCTACGACCATGCGGGTTATTCGTTATACCTGTTCTTAATATCTGATACTTAGTTACTTAATCAGAGTAAGACAATCAAAAAGGGCCTAGTGCCCTTTTTAATTTTTTAAATTTAACGTGTTTTATAGAAACTGACATTACGAAATTCGGGCGATTCATCCAAATCCGGCCAGGTCGTCGCACTACGCTCATCCAGTTTTTCATATTGAGGATGACTAAAGTTTTTTACCCGACTGTCTGCAACCCACACCTCAGGTGCAAATTTTAAAAACTCATCCAGGAAGAAACGGTTACATTGATCATAGAGCACATCTGCGGCTAATAAAATATCCACTTTCTCTGCCTTATATAGGTCATCCAGATATTCAAGCTCGACATCATTTAGCTCTGCATTGGCACGACAGGCATCTAGACTAACTTGATCGATATCACAGCAGATCACACGTTTTGCACCTGCCATTTTCGCCGCAATGGCAACTACGCCCGATCCCGCCCCAAAATCCAAAACTACTTTGTCTTTAACATGATGCGGCTCTGCCAATAGCCACTGCGCCATCGCCAAGCCTGAGGCCCAGCAAAAGATCCAGTATGGTGTATCATTCCAAATGCGACGAATCACCTCATCATCCAGCTTATCTGTTGGGAATACTGGCGGAATCAGCCACAGGGAAATGGGTGTATCCGGCAATTGCTGTGCATGTAGCTCACAGTGTGGAATCACATCATGCAAGGCTTTTAGTAGATGTTCTGGGGCTTGAGGGAGTCGGAAGGTGCAGCTCATTAGATTTCTTTTAATTAGTATTAATGTCTTTGAAGAATCTCCCCTAGCCCCTCTTTAAAAAAGAGGGGGAAACTCCATCCAAAAATAGTGATCAGAGTTCCCTCCTTTGAAAAAGGAGGGTTAGGGAGGATTTGATTAACCTAAAGCTTTTTCAGCAGCTTCAACCGTTTGACGGATTAAAGTGGTAATCGTCATTGGACCTACACCACCCGGAACTGGTGTGTAAGCAGAAGCAATTTCTTCAATGCCAACAAGTTGGATATCACCAACACCACCGCCATCACGTGGATGGAAACCAGCATCAACAACCACTGCACCTTGTTTGATCCAGTCTTTTTGAATTAATTCTGCTTTACCTACCGCACCGACAATGATATCTGCTTGCTTAACAAAGCTTGCAAGATCTTGAGTACGTGAATGGCAAATGGTTACGGTTGCATTCGCTTCTAGCAGCATCGCAGCCATTGGTTTACCCAAAATTGCAGAACGACCTACAACTACCGCATGTTTACCAGCGATTTCAATGTTGTTCTCTTTCAGGATAGTCATAATACCCGCAGGCGTCGCTGAACCATAGGCTGCCTCACCCATTGCCATACGACCATAGCCCAGGCAAGTGACACCATCTACGTCTTTTTCAAGCGAGATTGCATCGAAACAGGCACGCTCATCAATTTGCGCAGGAACCGGGTGCTGAAGCAGAATACCGTGCACATCAGGATTTGCATTTAATTTTTCAATTTCAGCCAATAATTCTTCAGTTGTGGTTTCTTTAGGAAGTTCCACTTTGAGTGAATCCATACCAACACGGCGGCAGGCATTGCCTTTCATGCGAACATAAGTTGCAGATGCACCATCGTCACCTACCAAAATCGTCGCAAGAATTGGAGTACGACCTGATTTTGCTTTCAGCGCTTCTACGCGAGTAAACAAGTCAGCTTCAATTTGCTTCGCCAATGCACGACCGTCTAGAACTAATGCCACGGCACTTCTCCCAAGTGTTGATATGAATCAATTTTGCACATTCTACATGAATAATTTAAATATTTTCCGCCAGATGATGTTTTTATGCGCATACAGATGAATACACTATTGTTTTTTTTTCTGAGCTTGCTAATATACGCATCAACAAGACGCGGCGGGGTGGCAGAGTGGTCATGCAGCGGACTGCAACTCCGTGGACGCCGGTTCGATTCCGACCTCCGCCTCCATCTTGTTAAAGCCCGAGTGGTGAAATCGGTAGACACAGGGGATTTAAAATCCCCCGCCCACAAAGCGTGCCAGTTCGAGTCTGGCCTCGGGCACCATTCTTCTACTATAGAAAGATGGTGCAAATAAAGAACCCAGCGAAAGCTGGTTTTTTTATATCTGTAATTTAGTTAGTCAAAAAATAAGTAAATTAAATTCCCATTTAAAGTGTCATCATTAATCAGGCCCTCTTGCTCTGCTTTCTCAATATCATCCAGCAGAACGTAAATATCCTTGCAAATCCTGTTCCAGTTTCTGCTGAAAATGAATCGGCTCAATAATTTTCACATAGGGCAACCAGTAACGCACCAAAGGCAACAACTGCATTTCGTGACGAATCTGGCAACTGATCACTAACTCTCCAGTCTCGGCTTCCTGCTCGATCTGCTGTTCTGGAAATAAACGGCGCTCTTTAAAAAAGACCGTGACTTCAGGTTGTACCCTGATTAAGACTTGCTGCTTTTGCTGCCCAAACCAGATGCTGTCTTCATCTGCCAGCATTTTCAGTATTTCAGGATCATGCGCAAAGCTCTCCGCCTTAGAAACCAGCTTGAGCTGTTGCACCTGACTTAAGCGATAAGTGCGCAACTTGTCCTGATCTACGCCCACCAGATACCAGATACCATGATGGTGAATCAAGCGATAAGGCTTAATGATTCGCAATTGATCTGAATATTGCAACTCAACCTGCTGACGTTTATAGATTGCGCTTGCAAGCAACTTGAAATGTTCGGCAAACTGTTTGGCATCTTCAAAATAATAGCCTTTTGCCGAAAATACCTGATTTGCCCGCTCATCCAGCAGTTCACGCATAAAAGACATATCCAACGCCGGATACAACTCACTGATCCCCGAAAGCTGGGCAAAAGTCTGGATATCCTGCAATTTAAACCGCCCTAAATAAGAGGGTTCCAGATAATATCGTTTCTGTTCATCTTGAAGTAAGGGTAAGTAAGAGCCTAGACGATCAAAATCACGCTCAATGGTGCGGGTGCTGACCTGAAATTCTGCAGCTAGCTCTGCAGCCCGGAGTTGATATCCGACGTTTAATTTGGTCAAAATTCTGGCTAAACGCTCTGCAAGACGCTCATGTGTTGAAGCTGGGCGCTTCATAAATCCCCACTTAATACATTCTCATGTACTTATTTATCGCTAGATGTTGAATGATTATACTGAATGCCGATCAATGAATAATATTAGGACAAAGTCTAAGATATTTTTTTGCATCAGATCTTGACCCTTTATTCACCCTAAACATACAAGATCTTATTTGGATTTTCTGGATGCTTTCTTGCTTGAATGACGATTTTGTATTGTTAATCTTTCTATATAACGCTCCAGATGCAGCATCGCCCGATACATTTTATGTAACTCTACCCAGCTGATGGTTCCGCGAATAATCATTTTATGAATACGTCGTAATGCTCTTAAACTATGTTTTGAACTATATGCTGTTGAAATAATTTTCATCTTATTTTCCCTCTCACATTCATGTGAATGTTTAACCATTTGGTCGGAATTATCTATACATGCAATTTACGTGTCATAATTGACAGGTTGTGTCGAACAGTTAACATTTTTTAATTTTTATTCAAGATTTTATATATTTATTTGTAATAATATTTTACTTAAAATTAAAAAAAGCCAGTAAAATTACTGGCTTTTTTTGAATCACTTATCTCGTATTAAATAATTTCAACTACAACTTTACCCACATGCTCTCCAGTATCCATTGTGGCATGGGCATCCTGAATCTGATCGAACTTAAACGTTTTATAGATCATCGGGAGACATTCGCCTTTTGCCCACAATGGTGCAATCTGCTCTTTCAGGCCTTGTGCAATTTCCGCTTTTTCAGCCGTGCTGCGTGCACGCATGGTCGAACCGGTAATGGTCAGACGTTTCATCATGATTTGACCCAGTTTGACTTCTTTGGCCTTGGCACCACCCAAGAAAGCGATATAGACCAGACGTCCATCACGGCGCAACAAATTCAAATTACGCTCTAAATATGGTGCACCGACCATATCTAAAATGACATCGACACCACCATTGTCAGTGGCTTCATTAATAACTTGCTCAAAGTCCTGAGTTTTATAATTAATAGCCGTGGTTAAATCAGAAATAGCCGCAACTTTTTCATCTGAACCGACAGTTGCAAAAGTTTTGATTCCGAGTGATTTACATAACATTAAAGCAGTCGTACCAATCCCGCTCGTTCCACCATGTACCAGTACAGTTTCCCCTGCTTTGGCCTTACCCATCTGGAACACGTTCGCCCATACAGTAAAGAAAGTTTCAGGAATGGCCGCTGCCTGTACAAAACTTACGCCTTCAGGAATATTCAAGGTCTGGCTTTCAGGTATGACGCAATATTCAGCATAACCGCCACCATTGGTCAAACCACAGACTTGATCACCAACTTTAAACTGACTTACATCACTACCAATCGCAACCACCTCACCTGCCACTTCCAGGCCAGGAACTGGCGTTACCCCTTTCGGCATCGGATATAAGCCTTGACGCTGCAGGATATCTGGACGGTTAATACCAAAGGCATGAACTTTCACCAGAACTTCATCTGCTTTAGGTTCAGGTAAAGTCACCGTTTCATAAGCGAGTTTATCGACACCACCTGGTTCTGTAATAATGACTTGCTGCATGGTTTGTTGCGACATGATTTCTTTCCCTAATCTATGCATTTCATATATCTTGGACTTATTTGAACATAGTTAGCATGAGGAATGAAGCTACATCGGACTTATGTATAATCGGGGGACTATTCAGGAAATTGATAATAGGCCAACCATGACCCAAGTGATCGAATATAACGAAAACAATTACAGTGATTTTGAGTGGTTTGAAGGTTTTGCCGTGATTCGCTTTTATGCAGACTGGTGCAAGCCCTGTGTTCAGAATTTTCCGGTCTTTGCCGAACTGGCGACATACTATGCTGAGGTAAATCCTGAAGTTAAATTTGGCAAGATCAATGTGGATCAGTCTCCGATTTTAACCTTGCGCTATAATGCCTATGGTTTGCCTTCTACGCTTATTTTTAGAAATGGAGAAATTATTAAAAGGATTGCAGGCGTGAAAAGTTTAACCGAAATGAAAGCAATTCTGGCCTTAGTCCTCAATGATTCTTATGAATAATTACCCATGTGAAGCCAAATCTAACAAAAATATTTCTTTTAGCTCACTATCTAAATACGGAGCCTTTAATTAACTACGCCCTTTATATTCCTTTACCATTCGATCACTCACATCTTCCGGATAACACAGCGGCGCATATCCGCCTGCACGATTATAAGCACTACGCTTACCACAACGACTACCATTACGTGCAGTATTGTAAGGACACGGACAATTTCCCGGATAATTCTCAATCGACTGCTGGATTATTTTTTGCTTGATTGCTTCAACGCTTTGGCTGCTCTGTTTGGCTTCAGCTCCAAAAGCCACACACAAGCCAGCCAGCAATATTAATTTTTTCATATATTCCTCAAATCTAGGGAGTATTGTATTAATTGACTAGTAAATTGAAAGATCACATTTTGACTAATCGAATGATTTTCATGCAATCAAAATTTAGGCAATAAAAAACCCGCTTTTCAGCGGGTTTCTTCAAATCAGTCCAGTCTTAAAGACGAACCAATTCCACAATCTTCTCAGCAAGTTCTTCAACTGTATCTACGGTTAAAGTCGTGTCTGTACCTTCAGCAGCATCGGTAATCACAACCACACCAGTTTCACGAACCAGTGCAACCTGCTCCGCATTCAAACCTGCTTTAGCAATAGCAACGATCCCTTGCTGAATCAGCAAGCTTTCTAGCGCCTGAGCATTTTCCAAAGCTTTACCAGATACAGTCACCGCAGCAGGTTTTTGACCCAAACGTGCCGCACGTGCTTCTGCAGTGACAGGCTCATCGTGTGCAGACCATTCAACTGATTCTTCCACCATACCAGCACCAATCGTCACGTTATTCAAACGATCGATGAAGATAAACGAACCGGTGAAACGGCTGTCTTGATAACGGTCAAAGACCACTGGTGCATCAAATTCAACAGTCACATTGGCGATTGCATTTAGCTCAAGTTTATCCACCTGAACTTTTTCCAATGTGTTAACGTTGGTACGGTAATGAATTGCCGTTACTTTTGCCGGAACGGTTTGCGTACCAATCTTGATGTTGTACAGCTTACCCAGTACAAGTGGTTGATCTGCCATCCACACAACAGTCGCTTGAACTGAACGGGAAATATTTGGAACAGCTTGATCCGCACGAATTAACACGTTACCACGTGAAATATCAATTTCATCGTTAAGCGTTAAAGTCACTGCCTGACCTGCAACTGCATGCTCAAGATTGCCATCAAAAGTGACAATTTCTTTGACAGTCGATGATTTACCAGAAGGTAATGCTGTTACGGTATCGCCAACATTGATATCGCCAAGTGCGATCGTACCGCAGAAACCACGGAAGTCGAGGTTTGGACGGTTCACGTATTGCACAGGGAAACGGAAATCCTGCTTCGCTGAACTACGGTTAATTTCCACCGATTCAAGTGTACCCATCAGCGTTTCACCAGTGTACCATGGCGTATTGGCTGACTTGTTCACCACGTTATCGCCATTCAATGCAGAAATAGGCGTAAAGATGATATTGCTTGGTTTACGATCGCCCAATTGTGCAACGAATGCCGCATATTCAGCCTGGATTTCATTGAAACGTGTTTCAGAGAATTCCACCAAGTCCATCTTGTTGATCGCAACAATGATGTTCTTGATCCCGAGCAAACTCGCAATAAAGGTATGACGACGTGTCTGGGTTTGCACGCCATAACGTGCATCAATCAAAATGATTGCAAGGTCACACGTCGATGCACCTGTCGCCATGTTACGAGTGTACTGTTCGTGTCCCGGCGTGTCCGCGATGATGAACTTACGCTTTTCTGTCGAAAAATAACGATAGGCCACATCAATGGTAATACCTTGCTCACGCTCTGCTTGCAAACCATCGACCAGAAGTGCCAAATCAGGTGCATCACCTGTCGTACCGACTTTCTTCGAGTCACGGGTCACGGCCTGTAATTGATCTTCATAAATCAATTTTGAATCATACAGCAGACGACCGATTAACGTCGATTTACCATCGTCCACGTTACCGCAAGTCAGGAAACGCAACAGGTCTTTATTTTCATGTTGTTTCAGATAGCCCAAGATATCTTGGCTGATTAAATCAGATTGATGAGACATCGCTCAAAGCTCCACATATTCTTTAGAAATCGGTTTTCAATCCCCCTATATCCCCCTTTATTAAAGAAGGGACTTTCTCCATTTACTTTTAGGAGCTCCCCCCTCTTTCTCAAAGAGGGGGTC
Organism: Acinetobacter sp. 129952; assembly: GCF_056642055.1. Next base: position 325,657 of record NZ_JBWVSU010000001.1, read on the forward strand.
AGGGGGAGATTAAATTAGAAGTAGCCTTCCTGCTTCTTCTTCTCCATTGAGCCTGCTTCATCATGGTCAATCATACGACCTTGACGCTCAGAACTGGTTGCCAGTAACATTTCCTGAATAATTTCCGGCAAGGTATTGGCTGTAGATTCCACAGCACCTGTTAATGGATAACAACCCAAAGTACGGAAACGTACCGATTTCATTTGTGGAACTTCACCTTCTTTTAAAGGCATACGTTCATCATCAACCATAATAAGTGTGCCACTACGTTCAACCACAGGACGTTCTGCAGCCAAATAAAGTGGTACTAATGGAATACTTTCCAAATAGATGTATTGCCAGATATCCAGCTCAGTCCAGTTAGATAATGGGAATACACGAATACTTTCGCCCTTGTTCACTTTACCGTTATAAAGATTCCAAAGTTCTGGGCGCTGGTTTTTCGGATCCCAACGATGTTTCGAATCACGGAATGAATAAACACGTTCTTTCGCACGTGATTTTTCTTCATCACGGCGCGCGCCACCAAAAGCAGCATCAAAACCGTATTTATCCAGAGCCTGTTTTAAGCCCTGAGTTTTCATGATGTCGGTATATTTAGAACTACCGTGGTCGAACGGGTTAATACCTGCCTCAACCCCTTCTTTATTCTGATGCACGATCAAATCGAAACCATGGGTTTTCGCCATGTTGTCCCGGAAAGTGATCATGTCTTTAAACTTCCAGCCTGTATCGACATGTAATAATGGAAATGGAAGTTTTGCTGGGTAAAACGCTTTTAGCGCAAGATGCAGCATGACCGCTGAATCTTTACCAATCGAATACAGCATGACCGGATTTTCAAACTCGGCAGCAACTTCGCGGATGATATGAATACTCTCAGCTTCAAGCTGTTTGAGATGAGTAAGTCTTTCCTCATTTAACGACATGGACAACACCAGCTTAGAAAAACGTGTACTTATGACACTTTTGAAAATTTATATTCATTATAATGATTTACTTATCCTATCCATTGCTTGTTTTATGATATTGATATATCAAAAGCTCATATAAAAATTCATCAATAATGAATATCAGTTTTTATGAATCAATGATTTGCACAATTCAAGCGAGGATATTGTATGGTAGAGGTATATATTAACCTTTCGCTAAACCAATAAAATCCTAGAAAAATAATCTAAAGTAGTGATTCTCAAATAGTTGAAAAATTACTAGAGTAAGTTCAATTCTCCCCTTTATATATACTTCGTTTATGCCCTATAGCGCTTTTGATCTCATCACTGTAAAAACCCGTCTGGAACAGGCTCAGCTTGCCGGTTATATTTATCAGCATCAGCAACATATTTTAGTCTTGCAAGAACCCTTCAGTGATGATGGCAAGCCTCTAAATATTTATCTGCAACACGAGCTGACCGCGGATCAAATTGGATTACAGTTTGGTCTGCGTTTGCAAGAAGGTCATTGGGAATTTCTAGTCGGCGTTACTTATAGCAACCAGAACGCAGCTTACGAAATCGGTGCTGGCAACCTCAAAGGTGATCAAAAAGCCTTTAACTTATTATATGCCTTTTATAATTATCCTAAAGCGTTCTATCTGGTGGCATTACCTTTGACGACCAACAGCCAGATTTTGGAGCAAACCTTGCAACAGCAGCTTTTTAAGCAGCCTGATCTCGATTTCCTGAATACTGCAGTCAAGGTCAATCCTATGGGTGAACAGGTTAAATGGATGCAACACTATATTCTGCAACAGACTTTAGATATGAAAGTCCGGATTCAGACTGCCCTGCTTTAAACTTGAACAGAAAAATTTGGAGATACTCAGGTCGATGTATCTCTATACTTTCTCAGGCAAGCAAATACAGAATGCTATGCTATTCAGAATTCCTATTGCCACTATGGCATCACTTGCTCAAACATCCAGTTAACTTATAGTTTATTATTAATTTTAATAGTTCAATAATTATTAAATAATCAATATATTCAATCCTTTTTTATAAGGTTTTTTGTTATTTTTTTACATACAAAATCAACAATTACTGTTATCGTTATATCAATAAAAACTTTCAGACACTTTTCCTAAAAACATAATTATAGAGATAAAAAAATGTGGGAACTGTTTACGCATCCATCAAATATCGTATTTAGTATTAGTCTGAGCCTAATGCTGATGTTTGCTGCACTAGAATGTATTCTATTGTTGCTCGGCGGCGGCTCTCAGCATATCTTTGAACAGTTTTTACCTGAAGATCCCCTGCAACCGGAAATAAGTCCAGATCACTCTCCCGGTGTTTTTAGCAAAGTATTTGACTGGTTATATTTGGGGCGTCTGCCTTTATTTATCTGGCTAATCATTTTTCTGACCAGTTATGGGTTAAGCGGTTTATTGATTCAGGGCATATTTGAGCGCCTGACCAGCCAGCTGTTTAATGTTTGGCTGATTTCTCCGGCCTGCCTGTTTCTGTGTATGCCTGTGGTGCGCTTTCTTGCCATGGCCGCCAGTAAGCTCTTGCCCCAAGATGAAACTTCCGCGATTTACAGTGATGAACTCATCGGACGTACCGCGACCATTATTCTGGGAGATGCCAAAGTGAATTCTCCCGCACAAGCCAAAGTCCGGGATCAACATGGCCAGACTCATTATGTTCTGGTTGAACCAGAAAACAATCAAATTCTAAATCAAGGTCAGAATGTAGTTCTAACCCACAAAACCAAGAACGGCTTTCAAGCCATTGCACTTTAATTTTATTTAGCTAGCACTCAATTGAGACTTTATAACAATGTTAACATTTGATTTATATAATATTTTAATTATTGTGGGAATTATTTTTGTAGCACTGGTGACCTTCGGTCTCATCATTGCACGTTTATACCGTCGTTCAAGCAAGGAAATTTCCTTTGTACGTACCGGTTGGGGTGGAGAAAAAGTGATTTTAGGTGGAGGCGCAATCGTGCTCCCTGTCTTGCATGAAATCATTCCAGTAAATATGAATACCCTACGTCTTGAAGTCCGCCGTGCTGATGATCAGGCACTGATTACCCGTGACCGTATGCGAGTCGATGTCATGGCCGAATTCTATGTCCGAGTCAAACCTACCGCAGATTCAATTGCCACCGCAGCACAAACCCTTGGTCAAAAAACCATGTCACCGAATGAACTAAAAAATCTGGTGGAAGGTAAGTTCGTTGATTCACTGCGCGCAGTGGCTGCAGAAATGGCCATGGAAGAACTGCATGAAAAACGCGTCGATTTCGTACAAAAAGTACAGCAAGTCGTTTCGGAAGATTTACATAAAAATGGTCTGGAGCTTGAAACGGTTTCCCTAACCGGACTGGATCAGACCGGATTTAAATACTTCAACCCGCAAAATGCATTTGATGCTGAAGGTCTGACCAAGCTCACTGAAACCATTGAAGATCGTCGCCGCAAGCGTAACCATATTGAACAGGATACCGATCTGGCGATCAAAACCAAAAATCTGGAAGCTGAACAGGCACGCCTGCAAATTATTCGTGAAGAAGAATATGCCAAACTGCAGCAAGAACGTGAAATTGCCATTCGCCGAGCTGAACAACTGGCTGAAATTGCCGCTCAAGAAGCTGGCAAAAAACGTGAAGCAGAAGAAGCACAAATTGCCGCTGAACGAGAAGTCGAACTCAAGCGTATTTTGGCCGCCCGTGATGTCGAAAATGAAAATATTCAAAAGGCCCAGCTGATTCAAAAAGCACAGGTCGAGCAAAAGAAAACCATTGAACTGGCTGAACAGGATCGCGCCATTGCCATTGCGGAAAAATCACGTGCTGAATCTGAAGCTAAAGCCCAAGCCGATCAGGCGCGTGCACAAGCGGTAAAAGCGGAAGAAGAAGTCATCACCGTACGTCAAATCCAGCAAGCAGAGCGTCAAAAGGCAGTTGAGCTGGTCGCAGCCAAAGAACATGCTGAAAAAGATGCAATTGCCATTACAGTTGCCGCTGAAGCTGGCAAACAAGCGGCAGCAGATGATGCAGAAGCAGTGCGGATTGCGGCTGAGGCGGAAGCAGAAAAAGTCCGCCTTAAAGCCAAGGGCGAAGCGGATGCGAAAATTCTACTGGCTCAGGCAATGGAGAAACAGTATCAGGTGGATGCTGAAGGTACACGTGCGGTCAATGAAGCCAATAACGTCCTGTCACCTGAACAGGTCGAAATGCAGATTCGTCTGGCCATGCTGAAATACTTGCCTGAAATTATCAGAGAAAGTGTCAAGCCAATGGAGAATATTGATGATATCAAGATTCTCCAGGTGAATGGCCTACATGGCGGTCATGCCGGTGCCTGTCAGGCAGATGCCCATCATGAGAATAGTAATGTTGCTCTTTCAGATCAGGTGGTGAATAGCGCCCTGCGTTATCGTAGCCAGGCACCGCTCATTGACAGCCTGATGAGTGAGCTCGGTATTCAGGGTGGAGATATTAATGGGATGACCCAAAGCCTTAAAGCTAAAACTTAAAAATAGACTGAGATATAAAAAAGCTCCCATCTGGGAGCTTTTTTATTAAAGGTCTAATGTGAATATCAAACTAAACCTTTATCTTTTAATACTTGCAGCATGGTTGAACCAAGTTCGGCTGGACTACGTGTATACGCCATACCCGCACGCTCAAAGGCAGCAAACTTTTCTTCTGCTGTGCCCTTACCACCTGAAATAATCGCACCTGCGTGACCCATACGTTTGCCTTTAGGTGCAGTCACACCCGCAATATAACCAACAACTGGCTTAGTCACATTCGATTGAATATATTCCGCAGCTTCTTCTTCCGCAGTACCGCCAATCTCACCAATCATAATGATAGCTTCAGTTTGTGGATCTTCCTGGAACAGTTTCAAGCAGTCAATCTGGTTCATGCCCGGAATCGGGTCACCACCAATACCAATACAGGTCGACTGACCTAAACCAAGTTTTGTGGTTTGTGCCACGGCTTCATACGTCAATGTGCCTGAACGCGAAATGATCCCGATTTTACCCGGCTGATGAATATGCCCCGGCATGATCCCGATCTTACATTCACCCGGCGTAATAATACCCGGACAGTTTGGTCCGATCAGACGTGTGCCATTACCATTGGTTTCCAGATAACGCTTGGCTTTGAGCATATCGATGGTCGGTACACCTTCAGTAATCACCACAATTAACTCAATGCCAGAATCAACCGCTTCAACAATAGAATCCAGTACAAAGGGTGCCGGAACATAAATCACCGAAGCATCTGCACCCGTTTCTTTCACCGCTTCACGCATGGTATTAAATACAGGCAATTCTAGATGGGTTTGACCACCTTTACCTGGGGTTACACCACCCACAACTTTGGTACCATAGGCCAAAGCCTGTTCAGAATGGAATGTGCCGTTTTTGCCTGTAAAGCCCTGTACCAATACTTTAGTGTCTTTATTAACTAATACGCTCATGTTAGATACTCCTTAAGCTTTTACAGCAGCAACGATTTTTTCTGCAGCATCAGCAAGACCATGTGCAGAAATCAATTTTAAACCTGATTCATCCAGTAATTTTGCGCCCAGTTCCGCATTATTGCCTTCGAGGCGAACAACTACGGGAACGGTCACATTTACTTCCTGAACCGCTGCAATAATTGCTTCAGCAATCATGTCACAACGTACAATTCCACCAAAAATATTGATTAATACACCTTGAACAGAATTATCTGCCAAGATAATTTTAAAGGCTTCAATCACGCGCTCTTTGGTTGCACCACCACCAACATCCAGGAAGTTGGCTGGTTGACCGCCATAAAGCTTGATAATATCCATGGTTGCCATGGCAAGACCGGCACCATTGACCATACAACCAATGTTACCCTCTAAAGCCACATAGTTCAGATCAAACTCAGACGCTTTTAACTCACGTTCATTTTCCTGAGACTTATCACGCAGTGCAGCGACTTCAGGTAAACGATATAGTGCATTCGAATCAATTCCGATTTTGGCATCGACACAGAGAATGTCGCCATTTTCACGCACAGACAACGGATTGATTTCAAAAAGTGCAAAATCATTGTCTACAAATGCCTGATAAGCAGCCGTCATGACTTTAACAAACTGATTGATTTGTCCATCTTTGAGTTTAAGTGCAAAAGCAACTTCACGCGCCTGAAATGGCACTAGACCAACTAAAGGATCAACTTCAACTTTAATGATTTTTTCAGGAGTTTCTTCGGCCACTTTCTCAATTTCAACACCACCCTCAGTCGATGCCATAAAAGTGATGCGGCGAGTCGAGCGATCCACTACAGCGCCCAAGTACAGCTCGCGCTCAACCGGATAAACATCCTCAGAGACCAAAATGCTATTGACCGGCTGACCATTGGCATCAGTCTGATAAGTCACCAAGCGTGAACCAATAATCTGGTTGGCATATTCAGCAGCCTCAGTAGCCGATTTCACTACTTTTACCCCACCAGCCTTACCCCGGCCACCCGCATGCACCTGTGCTTTCAATACTGCAAACTTTCCACCCAACTGCTCGAAAGCATGCACCGTTTCATCGGCATTGGTGGCAAGTATCCCTTCCTGTACAGGCATACCATATTTTTTTAATAGCGCTTTTGCTTGATACTCATGTAAATTCATTGAATAACCTTTTATTACTTCTTTGCCTTGTTATAACCCACTAGCACCCAGACGTCCGTCAAAGCAGTACCAGCATTTCTTAAAATCGTTATCTTTATTTTTAGATGATTGTTCCAATAAAAACAACCATGAAATGTAAAAAGAGCGACCTAAGTCGCTCTTTTTTCGAATTACTTACGCTTACGTTGGATCGCGTGAATCGCACGCCCATCAACTGCAAGTGCAGCTTCATGTACCACTTCAGAGAATGTCGGGTGACCGAAAGTCATCAACTGAAGATCTTCAACTGAAGATACAAACTCAAGCGCGATCATACCTTGGTGAACGATATCAGACGCAGCAGGTCCAATCACGTGCATACCGAGTAAACGATCCGTTTTTGCATCAGCAACAAACTTCACGAAACCGGCACCTTCACCCGCAGCTAAAGCACGACCGTTCACCGCAAAACCGAATTGACCCGTTTTAACTTCGTGACCTTTTTCAGTCGCTTGCTGTTCTGTTAAACCTACCCACGCCGCTTCCGGATGTGTGTAAATTACAGAAATAATGGTGTCATAGTTCACTTGTGCAGCATGACCGTGAATACGCTCAACCGCCATTACGCCTTCTTCCATTGCTTTATGCGCAAGCATTGGACCACGTACCAAGTCACCAATTGCGTATACGCCTTCAACTGAAGTTGCACACCAATCGTTGACTTCAACCAAACCGCGTTCAGTCAATTTAATGCCTGAATCATCAGCCAATAAACCTTCAGCATATGCGCGACGACCGACACAAACGATCAATTTATCGAAAGTTTCAGTTTTGTCTTCACCAGCTTGGTTATATTTAACCGTTACTTCACGACCATTGATTTCAGTACCTGCAACTTTTGCACCGATACGGATATCCATACCTTGCTTAGTCAACAGTTTTTGGAAGTCTTTTGCCAATGCTTTATCAGCCATTGGTAAGAATGCATCCATTGCTTCAAATACAACAACTTCAGCACCAAGACGACGCCATACAGAACCAAGCTCAAGACCGATCACGCCCGCACCAATTACACCTAAACGCTTAGGTACTTCTGGGAATTCAAGCGCGCCAGTAGAATCAACAATTAAGTCTTGATCTACAGGAGCCACTGGAATATTTACTGGTACAGAACCCGTCGCAAGAATCACATATTTAGGCTCTAAAACTTGAGTTTCACCTTCGTGAGAAACAAATTCTACTTTTTTACCTGCAAGCAGTTTACCCGTACCTTTTAACCACTCGATGCCATTACCTTTAAGTAACTGATCGATACCGCCAGTCAATTGATCTACAACTTTGTCTTTACGAGCCAGCATTTTAGAAAGATCGAATTTAACTTCACCAGTCGTAATACCATGGTCATCTAGATGTTGAACTGTATCTTCATAACGATGTGAAGAATCAAGTAAAGCTTTAGACGGGATACAACCGACGTTTAAGCAAGTACCACCTAAAGATGGTTTACCTTTATGAATACGTTTTTCGATACACGCAACTTTAAAACCAAGTTGAGCTGCACGAATTGCTGCTTCGTAGCCGCCCGGGCCACCACCAATTACGACTAAATCGAATTGAGACATGTTTATCTCCAACTAATCCCCCTTATTAATCCCCCTTTTCCAAAGGGGGATCTTCCCCTCTTTTTAAAGAGGGGTTAGGGGAGATTTTTAATGAATAAATTACAGATCAAGGATCAGACGCGCTGGCTCTTCTAACAATTCTTTGATTGTTACAAGGAAACCGACTGCTTCTTTACCATCGATTAAACGGTGGTCATAAGACAGTGCAAGGTACATCATTGGCAAGATTTCTACTTGACCATTCACCGCCATCGGACGTTCCTGGATTTTATGCATACCCAGAATCGCAGTTTGTGGCGTATTTAGAATTGGTGTAGAAAGCAATGAACCAAAAGTACCACCATTAGTAATAGTGAATGTACCGCCAGTCATGTCTTCGATGCCCAGCTTACCGTCACGTGCCTTGCCAGCATATGCACGGATGCCATTTTCAACTTCAGCATAGTTCATGCGGTCTGTATCACGAAGTACAGGAACCACTAGACCACGTTCAGATGAAACTGCAACACCGATGTCATAGTAACCGTGATACACGATGTCATCACCATCAATTGAAGCATTTACCGCTGGATAGCGTTTAAGCGCTTCAGTTGCTGCTTTAACGAAGAATGACATGAAGCCAAGACGCGCACCATGACGCTTCTCGAATGCATCTTTGTATTGAGCACGCATTTCCATGATTGGTTTCATGTTCACTTCGTTGAACGTAGTCAACATTGCAGTTTCTTGAGTTGCTGCAAGTAAACGTTCAGCAACACGCTTACGAAGACGAGTCATAGGAACACGTTTTTCGATACGCTCGCCCACTGCAACGCTTAATGGTTGCGCAGCAGGTGCTGCCGGTTTCGCCTGATGATTTGCCACATCTTCTTTCGTGATGCGACCGCCACGGCCTGTACCTGCAACATCAGCAGCTGCAACACCAGATTCAGTCAATGCTTTACGCACTGCTGGAGCCTGGTCCTGTACTTGTTGACGTTCAACGATCGGTGCATTACCCGCTTCAGTTTGCGCAGCAGCTTGTTCAACTTTTTCTTCAGACTGAACTGCTTGAGTTTGCGTAGCGCCAGAAACAGCACCTTCTTCAAACTGTGCAATGACTTCAGCTGAAAGAACAGTATCACCTTCACCTTTAATGATAGATGCAAGTGTACCGTCTGCAGGAGCAACAACTTCTAAAACAACTTTATCAGTCTCAATATCGCAGATCACTTCATCACGTGACACTGCTTCACCTGGTTGTTTGTGCCAAGTTGCGATCGTACCGTCCGCAACTGACTCTGGGAATACCGGTGCTTTAATTTCGGTTGCCATTACTTAGAATCTCCTGGATTATTCAGCGTCGATCGCAAGCGCGTCGTTGATGAGCTGAGCTTGTTGTTTTGCATGCAAATATGGTGAACCACATGCCGGTGCAGCAGAAGCTTCACGGCCTGCATAGCTAATACGTACTTGTTTACCCGCTTTCATCACATCGTCATACAGACGCGGTGCGATGAACAACCAAGCACCTTGGTTCTTCGGTTCTTCTTGCGCCCAAACGAGTTCTTTAACGTTTGGATATTGCGCAAGCACTTCTGCCAGGCGTTTTTCTGGGTATGGATATAATTGTTCAATACGTACAATTGCAGTGTTGTTCAATTCTTTTTCACGACGTTTTTCAACTAGGTCGTAATACACCTTACCACCACACAGAACCAGACGGGTTACATCTGACTTGTTGATGTTGTCTACTTCATCAATCACGGTTTGGAATGTACCGTTTGCAAGCTCTTCAAGGCTAGATACAGCAAGCTTGTGACGAAGTAAAGATTTTGGCGAAGTAACAATCAATGGCTTACGGATTGGACGAATCGCTTGACGACGTAATGCGTGGAAAATCTGCGCAGGCGTAGTCGGTGTGATGACTTGCATGTTGTCTTCAGCACATAGCTGCAAGAAACGTTCCAAACGTGCAGATGAATGTTCTGGACCTTGACCTTCAAAACCGTGTGGAAGAAGCATAGTTAAGCCACATACACGCTCCCATTTGGTTTCACCAGATGAGATGAACTGGTCAATGACAACCTGTGCACAGTTTGCGAAGTCACCGAATTGTGCTTCCCAGATGATCAAACTCTTAGGAAGAGTCGTCGCATAACCATATTCAAATGCCAATACAGCCATTTCTGACAACAAAGAGTCATAGATTGCAGTACGCGGCTGGTTTTCTTTCAGGTTACACAGTGGAAGATAAGTTGAACCATCTACTTGATTATGCAGTTTTGCATGACGGTGTGAGAAAGTACCACGACCTACGTCTTCACCCGTTAAACGAAGCAAGTAACCATCATCTAGTACAGTTGCATACGCCAGAGTTTCAGCAGCACCCCAGTTCAGAGGCATTTCACCCGTTTGCATTTTCAGACGGTCATCAATTACTTTTGCAACTTGACGCTGCATTACGAAGCCTTCAGGAAGCTCACGCATTTTCTTGCCAAGCTCTTTTAGACGTTCGATTGGGAAAGTTGTATCCCACTCGTCTGTGTACTCATGACCTAAGTAAGGAGTCCAATCCACAAACATTTTTTTGTTTGGTTCAAGTACCAGTGCATTGGCAACGTGATTACCCGCTTCCAGGTCTGCACGGTAGTTTTCAACCATTTGATCTGCACTTGCGCGATCAAGAACACCCTGTTGTACCAATTGATCCGCATAAAGCGTACGCGTAGTCGCTTTCTTGTTAATCACTTGATACATCATTGGTTGAGTTGCAGCTGGCTCATCCGCTTCGTTATGACCACGACGACGGTAGCAGAACATGTCAATCACAACGTCTTTACGGAAGGTATGACGGAAGTCATGTGCCAATTGTGAAATGAACACCACAGCTTCAGGATCATCACCATTCACATGGAAGATCGGTGCCTGAATCATTTTTGCGATGTCAGTACAGTATTCTGTAGAACGTGCGTCACGTGGATCAGACGTCGTGAAACCAACCTGGTTGTTAATTACAATGTGCACTGTACCACCCACGGTATAACCGCGAGTTTGTGACATCTGGAAAGTTTCCTGGTTAACGCCCTGACCTGCAAATGCAGCATCACCATGTACGATTAATGGCAATACGTCATCGCCGCCAATGTCTTTACGACGTACTTGACGTGCACGTACTGAACCTTCAACCACAGGGCCAACGATTTCAAGGTGTGACGGGTTAAACGCCAATGCCAAGTGAACTTCGCCACCTGGAGTCATCACGTTTGAAGAGAAGCCTTGGTGATACTTAACGTCACCAGAACCTTTCTTGTGAATAGACTTACCTTCGAACTCACCAAACAGGTCAGCCGGGTTCTTACCCATGATGTTAACCAGAAGGTTCAGACGGCCGCGGTGAGGCATACCGATCACAACTTCTTTACAGCCTACAGAACCTGCACGCTGAATAATTTCGTTGACCATCGGGATGAATGCTTCACCACCTTCAACGCCGAAACGTTTGGCACCAACGAATTTATTACCAAGATATTTTTCTAGGCCTTCAGCCGCAGTTAAACGCTCAAGGACATGTTTCTTTTGATCAGCATTGAAGCCATATTGACCGCGTGCACTTTCTAGACGTTGTTGAATCCAACGTTTTTCTTTGGTGTCCACGATGTGCATGTATTCAGCACCGATTGAACCACAGTAAGTAGCTTCCATTGACTGAACCATTTCAGCCAAAGTCGCTTCTTCTTTACCGATCGCCAGGTTACCAGTATTGAATACTGTGTCTAAGTCAGACTGAGTCAAACCATGCGCAGCAAGATCTAGATCAGGCACAACTTCACGCTTCGCCAAACCTAATGGATCCAGTTTTGCTTTCTGGTGGCCACGGTTACGGTACGCAGCAATCAGCTGTAGCACGCCAATTTGACGACGTTCATGCTCTGAGCTGACTGTCGACTGAACAATAGGCTGAATACGGCTTGAATTGCGACCTAAAAGTAGGAATTGCTCACGTACATTACTGTGTGGTTGATCACCTTTTGGGAATTTATCGAAGTACGCTCTCCAGTCAGCACCCACTGAGTCTGGAGCAGTCAGATACTGCTCATAAAGTTCTTCAATATACGCTGCACTATCAGCGGAAAGTTCAGTGTCAAGACGCAGAGCGTCAGCAACTTCTTGCATTTGTGGACCCATTTCCTATTGCAAAAACATTTTCAGGATGCTTTTTAAGCAAAACCCAGGATTATTAGCATCAAATTGGTAATATGATACTAGTCCCCCATAAGGCATAAGCCATGAGGCGTTATCACCACACCAAGAAAATCTTGATATGTTTAATGAACAATAACGCCCCTCAGCGGCATCATCACTCATTGAATACCCGATCGAAACCGGGCAATTTTTTGCAAATCGACTTAGAAAAAACCAAGCATTAACAAAGATTTTTTCTAAAGCGACTCGGGTCTACCTTTATATACCAGTCCCTGATTATGCAGTGTTTAAAAAATGTACCTGGCGTGGCATTTTTTAAACATAGTCATGGGCTAAATGCTAACATGATCTCAACTTTTCAATTGATTTTTTTGACACATACCTCCCATAAATTGGCTAAATACAGTTCAGATATTTTACTCTAATATATGGTGCTTTATCTCAAAAATAGATTCAATGTAGACTTAAGTCCTAAGCATTTCCGATAAATAAAAAGAGAGCAAACCTTTCAATCCACTCCCTCCTTAAATTTCCGTTATATAATAACATCGTTCTTGCTATTTTTCAGGTCAGTTTTACATCTAAAAATCATAAATACCCAAAATAATCACATGTTCTTCTTATATGGCGCTCAAAGCCCTTACCCTTTTCCTGACTGTTTCACTCAACTTTATACATTTTAAGTATAATATCTTTATTTTTATCTTATGATTTTCTAATTTTTCCAATAGTTTGCATAAAAAAAGCACACCTGAAGGTGTGCTTTTTTCTAAACTGCAAAGAGCAGCCTATTAGCCTGCCATATCTAAAAGCATATTACGGATGTGACCGATTGCTTTAGTTGGATTCAAGCCTTTAGGACATACAGATACACAGTTCATGATGCCTTTACAACGGAACAATGAGAACGGGTCGTCTAGACGAGCCAAACGCTCTTGCGTTCCAGTATCACGCGAGTCAATGATGAAGCGGTAAGCGTTCAACAATGCTGAAGGGCCCAAGAACTTGTCCGGGTTCCACCAGAATGACGGGCATGAAGTTGAACAGCATGCACAAAGAATACACTCATACAGACCATCAAGATGCTCACGCTCTTCAGGAGACTGTAAACGTTCCTTAGGAGGCGCAGGCTGGTTGTTGATCAAGAATGGATGGATCTTGTTGTACTGATCATAGAACTGGTTCATGTCAACCACTAGGTCTTTCACTACAGGAAGACCAGGCAATGGACGAACAGTAATTTCATTTGGTAAGTCGTTCAGGTTCCAAAGACACGCCAAACCGTTTTTACCATTGATGTTCACGCCATCAGAACCACAAATACCTTCACGACATGAACGACGGAACGTTAAAGTCTCGTCCTGTACTTTCAATGCAAGAAGTGCGTCAAGCAACATACGGTGCTTATCAGTCAGTTCAAGTTTGAAAGTTTGCATGTACGGTGCTTTATCCTTGTCAGGATCGTAGCGGTAGATATGAAATGTACGAGTACCTCTACTCATCTGAATTCTCCTGATTAGAATGTACGTGGTTTAGGTGGAATCGCGTCAACCGACAATGGACGGTAACGAACTGGCTTGTACTCTAGACGGTTATCCGCAGAGAACCATAAAGTGTGCTTCATCCACTCATCATCACGACGACCATATGGGTATTCAGCATGGTCTGGAGACTCTTCAAAGTCTACAACCGTATGTGCACCACGGCATTCTTTACGAGCAGCAGCTGAAATAAGCGTTGCTTTCGCAACTTCATACAAGTTTTCAACTTCAAGCGCTTCAATACGTGCAGTGTTGAATACTTTAGATTTGTCTTTCAAGTGAATATTGCGTACGCGCGGTTCAATTGCAAGAATCTGCTTCACACCTTCGTCTAGAAGCGCAGATGTACGGAATACACCAGCGTGGTCTTGAACGATGTCACGGATTGCATCAGCAACGTCTTGAGCATTCTCACCTGTAGTCGATTCGTCAAGTTTACGAATACGTTCAACAGTTTCTTGAAGCACAGTTGTTGGAAGTGGCTCATATTCGCCATCGTGCTGTTTAGTCACATATTCAATGATATGTTGACCAGCAGCCTTACCAAATACAACCAAGTCAAGCAATGAGTTCGTACCTAGACGGTTCGCACCGTGTACAGATACACATGAACATTCACCGATTGCATAGAAGCCTTTTACTGGCTTAGCAAAGTCACGACCTTCGGCATTTGTAGAGTAAACGTCGGTGTCTTTATTGTAGTTAGCAACAAGCGCTTCAGTTTCACGAGACTCAGGAACAACCACTTGACCATGAATATTCGTTGGAATACCACCCATTTGGTAATGAATTGTTGGTACTACAGGAATTGGCTCTTTAGTGATGTCAACGTTCGCGAATTTCTTACCAATCTCGAATACAGATGGAAGACGTTTCATGATCGTGTCAGCACCCAAGTGCGTCATATCAAGCAGGATGTAATCGCCTTTAGGACCACAACCACGACCTTCTTTGATCTCTTGGTCCATAGAACGTGATACGAAGTCACGTGGCGCCAAGTCTTTCAAAGTTGGTGCATAACGTTCCATGAACGGTTCGCCGTCTTTGTTACGAAGGATTGCACCTTCACCACGACAACCTTCAGTCAACAATACGCCTGCGCCCGCAACACCCGTTGGGTGGAATTGCCAGAATTCCATATCTTGTAATGGAATACCTGCACGAGCAGCCATACCAAGACCGTCACCAGTGTTGATATAAGCGTTTGTAGATGCACGGTAAACACGACCAGCACCACCAGTAGCGAACAAAGTCGCTTTTGCTTGGAATACTGCAATTTTACCAGTTTCCTGATCAATTGCTGTAACACCTAGAACGTCGCCTTTTTCGTTACGGATCAGGTCAAGCGCAATCCATTCTACGAAGAACTGAGTGCCCATTTTCACGTTGCTTTGATAAAGTGTGTGAAGAAGTGCGTGACCGGTACGGTCGGCAGCAGCACATGCACGTGGCACAGCTTTTTCACCGTAGTTTGCTGAGTGACCACCAAATGGACGTTGGTAAATTGTACCATCAGCATTACGGTCGAATGGCATACCCAGGTGTTCAAGTTCATAAACCACTTGAGGCGCTTCACGAGTCATGAACTCGATTGCATCTTGGTCACCTAACCAGTCCGAACCTTTTACAGTGTCGTAGAAGTGGTAGTGCCAGTTATCTTCTTGCATGTTACCAAGAGATGCACCAATACCACCCTGCGCTGCAACAGTGTGCGAACGAGTTGGGAATACTTTAGTCAGAACCGCAACTTTCAAACCAGCTTGAGCAAGTTGGTAAGACGCACGCATACCTGAACCACCACCACCAACGATGACAGCATCGAAAGTTTCGTGCGGAATATTTGTGTAATCTTCTTTAGGGTTTATAGCGCCCATGATTGTTTCCTATCAATTCGCCCAAAAAATCTGGATCGCCCAGATTGCATATGCAAGTACAGCAATGATCACTGCTGAAGTCAGTACAAGGCGTAAACCTGAAGCTGAAGGACCCATTTGACGAGTAGTCACATAATCCGTGAATACCTGCCACATGCCGATCCATGCGTGTGCAACAAGAGATAAGACCGCCAACAAAGACATGATCTTCATTGGAACTGTCATCATAAAGCCGTACCACTGTTCAAAGTTGAAACCACCATTCAGTAGAATCCAACCCAGTACAACAACGGTATAAACAGCTAGAACTACAGCACTGACACGTTGGAGAAACCAATCGCGAGAACCTGAACCTGTTAAACCAGTAGCGCTTTTCATTAGAGTACGATCCATACAAATGCTGCAACAATACCGATTGCAGACAAGATTAATGCGATAGTAGATGCAACACGGCCACTTTCTAGTTCTTCAGCAACGCCAATGTCAGCAAGTAAATGCTTAACACCCGCAATAAAGTGAAAAATCATGCCGGCGACAAATACCCATACAATAAAGCGAACAATGAAACCGTTAAAGATTTCTTGAACTTGCGCAAAACCTTCAGGCGAAGACAATGACTTGTCTAAAATCCATAGAAGGACCGGTACGAGTAAGAATACGATAACACCTGAAAGACGGTGTAGAATTGATGCAATAGCCACGGGTGATTTTAAGTTTACTTCTAAAACTTGACCCATGGACAAATTGACAGGTCTGTTGCTTTTCACAGCGGGCATCCTGTAAGTAAAAACTCCATCCGGAGTTTGTTGGAATTAATTCGAAGGAAAGCTGGCATTCTTAGGCAAATACATGCCTAAAATCAAAACGACACTGAATTATAAAACGTGAACTATTAAAATACAAACGGCTGAATTTGGCTTTTTGGATAAAAAACTATTAAATAAGAATCATTAACAACAATAAGTCGGGCTTAATATATTATTCCGCCCTTTCAATTCCTATCTATATGATTGTTTTTAAATAATTAAGATGATCAATTCACTCGGTTTTAAGCCTGCAGGACCATGTTTGAGTTTTAGACTAAAGACGCACAGTTCCATCACAAATATTATTTAAATCTCTTTTTAATTCAGATTTAAATCAAGCGCCTATATTTAACAGATCACTTGCCCCAATTCAGCAGCAGCACAGTGATTCAGATAACCTGATGTTAAATAGCGACTTAGTGCATCAGATGATGGGTTTTTCAATCAATTTGAAGCATTTAGATTCAAAAAATCATTCATTTATTTTTATCCTGCCTAGCTTTGCTGCAAAGTTGGCCATTTATTAAGCTATTTTTTAATCAATTAAACCGGATTTAAAATTCAATTAATTGCTTTTATTTATAATTCCACCTGTGAAATTCAGCTTGGTAAAAACGATGTAAGTTATGAGATTTATATAGTTTTAAGCATATTCACCTTAATCTCTCACTATTTTCGCTCGCATTTCTTGCTACGAAAAAACGCTTACAAATGCCCCAGGCAGTCTATTTTTTTCTGCACCTCTGCATCAATTTGACTTATTATAGAGGTTTGATGCTGTGATTTTACTGAACTTTTTATACTGAGCGAATATGACTAAACCGCTGTGCGGCCGCCATTTTTTCATCCATAAGTATAATTGACAAAATTTCAGTACTCACTAATCTTATAGCAAATTTTTGATCCGTCCGTTTTGTGCATTAAAAGATTGATAGACAAAGCGGATATACATTCACCAGGACAGGAGATCTATTGAATGTCTGAAGCAACTGGCAAGAAAGCCGTTTTACAGCTTGATGGCAAAGAAATTGAACTACCAATTTACAGCGGCACATTGGGCCCAGATGTAATCGACGTTAAAGATGTGTTGGCTGCAGGTCACTTTACTTTTGATCCTGGTTTTATGGCGACAGCTGCGTGCGAGTCTAAAATCACGTTCATCGATGGTAACAAAGGTGTACTTTTACACCGCGGCTACCCAATCGATCAATTGGCGACTAAAGCTGATTACCTGGAAACTTGCTATTTATTGTTAAATGGCGAACTTCCAACTGCTGAGCAAAAAGAAGAATTTGACGCTAAAGTACGTAACCATACGATGGTTCACGATCAAGTTAGCCGTTTCTACAATGGTTTCCGTCGTGATGCGCATCCTATGGCGATCATGGTAGGTGTGGTTGGTGCGTTGTCTGCGTTCTATCACAACAACCTTGACATCGAAGATGTGAACCACCGTGAAATCACTGCGATTCGTTTAATCGCGAAGATTCCTACGCTGGCGGCTTGGAGCTACAAGTACACCATTGGTCAACCATTCGTTTACCCACGTAATGACCTTGGTTATGCAGAAAACTTCCTGCACATGATGTTTGCTACTCCTGCAGATCGTGATTACAAAGTTGATCCGATCCTTGCAAAAGCAATGGACCGTATCTTCACGCTTCATGCTGACCACGAACAAAATGCTTCTACGTCTACCGTACGTTTAGCTGGTTCTACTGGTGCTAACCCGTATGCATGTATCGCTGCTGGTATCTCTGCACTTTGGGGTCCTGCTCATGGCGGCGCGAACGAAGCTGTTCTTAAGATGCTTGACGAAATCGGCACTGTAGAAAACGTTGCTGGCTTCATGGAAAAAGTGAAGACTAAAGAAGTTAAACTGATGGGCTTTGGTCACCGAGTTTACAAAAACTTCGATCCACGCGCGAAAGTAATGAAAGAAACTTGTGACGAAGTTCTTGGTGCACTTGGCATCAATGATCCACAGCTTGCATTGGCTATGGAACTTGAACGTATCGCACTTTCTGACGAATACTTCATCAAGCGTAACCTTTACCCGAACGTAGACTTCTACTCAGGTATCATCCTTAAAGCGATTGGTATCCCGACTGAAATGTTTACTGTGATCTTCGCGCTTGCACGTACTGTTGGCTGGATCAGCCACTGGTTAGAAATGCACAGCGGTCCTTACAAGATCGGTCGTCCTCGTCAACTTTACACTGGCGAAGTTCAACGCGATATCGTTCGTTAATTCGAACCGCGTCGAAAGACTCAAGAAAACCACCCACCCGGGTGGTTTTTTTAGCACTGACAAAAGCCTACAAAAAGTTGATCTGAAACGTTTTAAAATGAATATATGAAAATTATATTCACGGATTAAGTCACCTAAAAACAGGACGTATATTGAATGCTGTTGTATTTTCTGCCCTTTATTTTGAGACTGGTTCGTTTTGAACAGTTTAAGTGCCGCAGTTTAACGTCTGGTGAAATCAAAATTTCCCAACGAGTATTTGGCAACCTGATCGATTATTCCCGCGTTAAAATCATGAATCACCCCTACCTGCCCTGGCAATCCAAACATGTCATTATGGCGCCCAGTGGCTACATCCATGTACGCAATTTAAATTATCGGGAAGATTATTCGCGCGAGAGTTTATCTTATCAGGCACTATTTATTCATGAGATGGCGCATATTTATCAGCACCAATGTCAGATCAATGTGCTTTTAAAAGGGGCATTTTTACAAAGTGCTTATTTTCTCAGCTTGGGAAAATATAATCCGTACAAATATCAATTTAATCCCAACAAATCATTTTCAACCTACAATATTGAACAACAAGGCGATATTGCCCGGGATATTTTTCTAAAAAAAATTCCGAATATTATTTTAAATCCAAAAATAAACAGATGATATTTAATCAGTTTAATTCCAAACAATATAGCTAAAGCATATTTTAAAAGCCAAAATTTAGATTTCAGTCTTTAAATCTACATAAGCCTAGATGCATAAAAAATCAGCATATTTTCTAATTTTATATAATAACTTTTTTCACTCAATGCCTGTTCTGCTAAATCAACTCTAGCTTATCGATAAAATTTCGATAAAATAGGCCGGTATGATTATTTTGCATCGCAGATTAAGATTCAATGATCATGCGATAAAAAGTTTTTTTATTTAAGCCATTTGGCATTTTATGAATATCGAAGTGCACTCAACTGAATAATTAGAATTATAAAAATCAGTAATTTAGTGTATCAACCTATAGGAATAGGATTTACTTGGAATGAAAAGTTTTAAAATTGCGATTGCTCAATTCTCTCCACATGTGGGCAATCTGGATGCAAATACGCAAAAAATGATTGATCTGGCCAATCAGGCTAAAAAAGATAAAGCGGATCTGATTATCTTTCCTGAACTTTCAACATTGGGCTATCCTGCAGAAGACTTATTAATTCGCCCAAGTCTGGTGAAACGCACCAAAGCGGCTTTTGAAAAACTAACTGAAGTAAAAGATATTGTCATGGTCTTTGGTTTTGTTAATCAAACTGAAGATGGTCAGCGTTATAACTCGGCTGCTGTCATGAAAGATGGCGAAGTACTGGGTGTTTATAACAAACAAGTGTTGCCAAACTATGGTGTATTTGATGAAAAGCGTTATTTTGGCGAAGGTCATCAGCATCTGGTATTTGAGTATCTTGGACATAAATTTGGCGTACTGATCTGTGAAGATGTCTGGTCTTTGGCCACTGTTCAGCAACTGGCAAAATTGAATATCGACACGGCTTTGGTGCTGAATGCATCGCCATATGAAGTGGGTAAACCACAACATCGTATTGAAACCATGGCGGCCTTGGTCAAACAGCTAAATATCAATCTAGTGTACTGCAACCAGGTCGGTGGCCAAGATGACCTGATCTTTGACGGTACCAGCTTTGTGCTCAACAAATCTGGCGAGGTGGCTTTACAGGCACCCACTTTCCAGGAAAATCTGGCAATTGCAGAATTTAATGCTGAACAACTGCAATTCAGCAAAGGTGCAATTGCACCTGCTTTAGACACCATGGCTGAGATTTATCAAAGCCTGGTCATGGCCACACGTGATTATGTACAGCGTTCTGGCTTCCCAGGTGTGATTCTGGGCCTGTCTGGCGGGATTGACTCTGCCCTGACCCTGGCGATTGCTGTAGATGCGCTTGGTGCAGATAAAGTTCAAGCCGTGATGATGCCTTATACCTATACCGCACAAATCAGTGTGGAAGATGCAGCGGCTCAAGCCAAAAATATGGGCGTGACTTTCGGTATTGCCGAAATCAATCCAGTGGTAAGCGGCTTTATGCAGGTGCTATTCCCGTTCTTTGGCAACGCTCCAGTCGATGCTACCGAGGAAAACCTGCAAGCACGTTCACGGGGCACCTTATTGATGGCCCTATCTAACAAATTCGGTAATCTGGTGCTGGCAACCGGTAATAAGTCTGAACTAGCTGTCGGTTATTGCACCCTGTATGGCGATATGGTCGGTGGTTATGCAGTTCTGAAAGATGTGTATAAAACTATTGTGTTTGAACTGGCGAAATATCGTAACAGCATTTCAGAAACTCCAGTGATTCCGGAACGTGTGATTACCCGTCCACCTTCAGCAGAACTGCGTCCAGATCAGGTCGATCAAGACTCTTTACCTGCCTATGACATTCTAGATGCGATCTTGTACTCTTATATTGAAGAAGATATGAGTCAAGACGATATCATTGCCAAAGGCTTTGATGCTGAAGTCGTGAAAAAAGTGATTCGTCTGGTTGATATCAATGAGTACAAGCGCCGCCAAGGTGCCATTGGGCCACGTATCAGTTCACGTTCTTATGGCCGTGAGCGTCGTTATCCAATCGTGAATGGCTGGAAAGCAGGTAGCTAAATTCTGCTCTCAATGATGTAAATCAGAATCGTCCAAGTCAATGCTTGGGCGATTTTTTTATGCGGCAGTAAAATGAAGAATAGCCCCAACATCAAGAAGGAAAAATAATGTTTTGTGGAAACTAAAAATTAGTGGATGCTTCAAATATTTTTTTGTGGTTTGCAGTGCTTTTTAAAAGACAAAAAAAGAGACCAAGCTGAGAGCTTGGTCTTTTAAAATGGTGGCTATGACGAGACTTGAACTTGTGACCCCCGCATTATGAGTGCGGTGCTCTAACCAACTGAGCTACATAGCCGTAAACTGTGTGCGCATTATCGTAATTTCAGCTTCTATCGTCAAGCATTTTAAAACACAAATGCTCAGTCTTTATTCAAATACGAAATAAACTTTTAAATTTTAAACAAAAAAGTTTTTTTAGTATGTAATTCACGCATTCATAGCACCATTTAATTCTTCGAGGATTCTTTAGATGTATAAAATCAAAATATTTATTTTACTCATTGGTCTTTCAAGCCTGAGTGCCTGCCAGATCATCTCACCTATTTTCATAGATTATAATGGCGTCAGACGTGATGTGGCACAGTGGATTAATCAGCAGCAACTGATGAGCATGCAGCAAAAACGATCTTTGGCACAACTCAGCAGAGCACAGCAGAAAATCGAGCCCTATCCGGAATATGAGCAGAGTCAACGACTGGCGGTAACCCGGGAAAATCAGATTGCATTACATTGTGCGCGTTTACATGTGACAGAACATAAAATCCGGCAGCTACAGCAAAAAATTTATGCAGGTGAAACTCAAACAATTTTAAATCGTTATGAACAGCTGTCACCGCAAATAAAATTAGACCCGACCTCTATTCGATGTGATTAATCACTGTCTTAAGCTATCACATTAATTACATATAAATTATTAACTTAGGCTAAATAAACAACTCGGTTCAATAGCTCTAAACAGGTGCTTTATTCTTTAATCTATTAGACATTATACCTATGTATTTACTTGGTTTTATTTTTATACAATACAGGCTATGATCAAAGTATAAACAACTATTCGTACCCGGTTTAACGCGTCATAATTTTATAACTCTAAATTCCCCTTAGGAGAATTCTAATGCCTTTTGAACATATTTTAGTACCTGTTGACGGTTCAGAAACATCGTATGCTGCAGTGGATAAAGCTGTAGAAATTGCCAAAGCATTTAACAGTAAAGTCACAGTGGTTCAAGTGCTGGCACTGGACCCTTATATCGCTGCGGAATATATCTCTGCGGCACAAACCAATGACCTGATTGAACGTGCCCGTACTTCCATCCTGAAAACGCTGGATGAAGCCAAAGCAAAATTCTCTGGTGCCGGTGTTGAAGTGGATACACAGCTCCTTGAGGGTCAGGTAATTTATAGCGAGATTGTCAAAGCAGCTAAAGATTTAAATTCTGACCTGATCGTGATTGGTTCCCATGGTCGCACGGGCTTCAAAAAGCTGTTCCTTGGCAGCGTAGCGCAAAGCATTCTCGGCCAAGCGGATATTCCAGTAATGGTGATTCGCAACTAAATTATCTTTAAAATCCCCACTTTTCACCAAGTGGGGATTTTTTTTTATATCTCGACCAGACCATCCCATTGATAGCGTTTTAAATCCAAGCGATCACCTTTAAGAAAAATTCCTTCCTGCATGAGTTTTTGCTGCTGGATATTCTGGCCATGTTCGTCCAGTTGCTTCACACTGATTTTCGCCTGGGCATTGATCACCCGATACCAAGGAATATCAGTGTCCGAATCTAGATGACTTAATACCCGTCCGACCAATCGCGCATGTTTGGGTAAACCTGCCAGTCTAGCAATCTGTCCGTAGGTGGCGACTTTGGCATACGGAATCTGATTGACCACAGCCAAAATCATTTCTGCCATTTCCTGACTGGCTGAACTTGTCTGGGTCATTTTCATCTCATTAATAGCTTATTTAAATCAAAAATCACAATCCACCCCCAGTAAAAAAGCTATAGGAGAGTGATTAAGCCTGATGAAATACGCTGATTCAAGCTCTCATCTCACTATAAAAACCAATCTAACAGTCTCTTGATCTTCTAAGTTTTATCTTTAGAAATTATCCGGATTTTCCAGTCTTTTTACTTCCTGAACTTTATCTGGATGATGCACCGTGGCAACGCCATCTGCATCTTTCTGATCAATCAGAATTTCTGGCTGAAAGATAGTAATAGTCTCATTTCCTTTGGCATCTTCTCCAACAATATAGCGAAAACCCTTACGATTCATTTTATGACACATGCGTTGATACCAGCCTTTAAAGCCCTGCGTCTCTTCATTGGGATTATAATAAAACGCATTCATCACCGCAGGCAGGCCCAAGCCACATACCACACCGGACAATAGCACTACAATAAAGGTATAGCCCACCAGAATACTGCTATAGGCTTCCAGCTGAGGAACATTGGCGACCGCCAGAATTAAGGCCAAAGAAATCCCGCCCCGTACTCCGCCCCAAGACAGGATGGTCAAACTGCCGTTATAGCTTTTCTTGCTGACTTTTGGGAACATGGCAAAGGCCAGATAGTTGGCTGCAAAACGGGCCAGATGTAGAATCACAAAAGCCACCATTCCGCCCAGAACCAGACTGGTACTCAAGTCCAGAATAAACAATTCCAGACCGATCAGGGTAAACAGGAATGAATTGATAATTCCCTCAACCGTATGCCAGAAATGATTAACGTCACCAATTTCAGCATCTGCCAGGATTTCTTTCCATTTATTGCCAACAATCAAACCACCAATCACACAGGCAATTGGCGCGGAAGCATGTGCCAGCAAAGCCACCAGATAGGAACCACAAGCCAGCAAGGCCGTGGTCAAAATCAGAGATTCCATTTCATGCTTACCGCGCAAAATCCGCAAGATCGCAAAACCGAATCCGAGACCAATCAGCACCGCCACGACAATTTCATAAAGCAAGGTTTGCAGCACTGCCAGTACCGTAAAGTTTTCACCTTGCAGAACATTGAGCAAGGTCATAAATAAGGCAATACACATTGCATCATTAAAAAGCGATTCGCCTTCCAATTTAACGATCAAATGATGCGGTGCGCGAACCGAACTCAATACTCCTTTGATGCCGATCGGATCTGTGGCGCCCAAGGCCGCCCCTAGCAAGAGCAAAACCAGCAGGTCAACATGCTTACCAATCAGGAACTGATAACCATACAACACCACACCAAAGAACACTGCACAGAACACCAAAGCCAGACCAGCCAAAATACTGATCGGCCGCCAGTGGTTACGCAAATCTGAGACCTTAAATTTCAGCGCAGATGAAGTCAGGATAAAACAGATCACACCATTGATCAGAAAGTCATAGAAATCGACGTGACGAACAGCCTGCTCGATATTGTCAATATTGATGCTAAAGAATGGATTACCATGCAGTAAACTGGCGCCCCACTGCAAAATAAAAACAAAGATTGCAGAGACAATAGGGACACCGATCGCTTGCGGAAAGCCTAAAACGCGCTTATTAAACATGGTCGTGGCAATAGACAGAGCAAAGACCACCGTGAGTAGCTGAAGAAAAAAGAAATTTCCCATTCGGTTTCCTAAAATCGGGCGAGATGGAGCACTATGCGCCGAGAGGCGTTGTTAAAATAGAGATTTGAATAGCAAGCTATTCTGGCAAAACAAGTTTAGTCCGTTTTTTATCGAATTGAGTTAAGTTTCTTTTCAGTATTTTCGAATGATGATTTAACATACAGGTCAGCACTCGGCTTTTGCTTCCACATTTTTCTATTTTGAATTTTTCTCCCATGCATCAAACTGTCAAAACCATTTTTCGTCTCTGTTTTGCCAGCGTGATTTTTCTGATCACGTTGTCCTTATGTTTTACCTGCTTTGCTAAAATTCAGGAAATTCTGCAAGCAGAACAGCATTATCAGCAAGCCACCAGCATTCCCTTAAAAAGTATAGCCGGCGAGCAGTATGTATTGGTGTCCAATAACCAGCGACCAGACAATGCAATTTTTATTCTGATTGCAGGAAATGGTTATGTGGCCAAAATCAATTGTGAGCATTACAGCGCTTTATGTAACGATGAAGACAATCAATCGCATACCCGACAAATCCAGAGCGTTGACTTAATTAAAGCGGGAAATCTGTTTTATATTGAAAAAATCCAGTTCAGAGATAGCCGGACTGGCAAAGCAACTGCCTTCGAATATAGCAAACAAGACATTCTGCAGTTTTATCAGAATGACATCAGCAACCTCAAATATACGGTCTTTGCAATTGCCCTGTTTGCTTTGGCTGCGTTATTTGTCAGTATCAAGATATTAAGAAACTTCCGACGTTTTCTGCATAAATAAAAAAAGGAGCATCTGCTCCTTTTTTTATCGAAGTCATTTAAATATTTTGATTAAAGGTATCACAATTCGCAACCTGACCAGATTTCAAGCCGGTATTAAACCACTGCACCCGCTGCGCGCTGCTGCCATGAGTAAAGCTGTCCGGCACCACCTGCCCGCGAGCACGTTTCTGTAAATAGTCATCGCCAATTTTATGGGCGGCATCCATCGCTTCCTGCACATCGCCCTGTTCCAGAAATTGGGTCCGTTCATGATTATGGTACGCCCAGACCCCGGCCAGACAGTCTGCCTGCAATTCCTGACGCACTGAAAGCTGATTACTTTGCACTTCGCTTGCTTGCTGACGTGCTTGCTGTACTTGAGAAGAAATACCTAAAATCGTCTGGATATGATGCCCCACTTCATGGGCCACGACATAGGCCAGCGCAAAATCCCCCGCCTGATCATTACGAGAAAGTTCAGTCGCATTCTGTTCTCCAGTGATGCCCATTTGACTGCGCATATCTTTAAAGAATGCCGTATCGATATACACTTTCTGGTCTGTCGGACAGTAGAAAGGTCCCATCGCCGCCTGAGCCGTACCACAACCAGAATTCACAATGCCATTGAACAACACCAGTTTCGGTGGGACATACTGCTGATTTAACTGCTGCTGAAACACCTGATTCCAGGTATCTTCAGTATCTGCCAATACAGTTCCAACAAAATCAATCGACTCCTGCTGTTCTGGCGTGGGATTTTCCAGGCCACGTGTTTCTGCCGCACCCGATACCCCCTGAGTGACCTGCTTGGTGGTTTGATAAGCCTGTTGTGGATCGACACCGAAAAACTTCCAGGCCACAAAGGCCACAATCAATCCAACAATACTGATTCCGCCAGCTTTGGCACCACCACCACGACGGTCTTCTACATTGCTACTGACACGACGACCTTTCCAACGCATAGTCTTTTCCTTTTCTTAATCTGCTTAATATCCAGATATTTCCACACCTTAAGCTTTTGATGATTTAGGCCAGATTTTCTTAATCAGGCTGATGACCAGCATGACCAGCAGACCCGCTAAAATTCCTACTGCGAAATTAATCAAGGTCGGTGTTACGGCACCGACAATGTTGCCAATGCTGGGAATATCCTGCACATAGGCAACACTGTCTTCAGTAAAGTGATGAATAAAAGGAATTGCATGGTTAATAATTCCACCGCCCACCAGAAACATCGCAGCGGTCCCAACAATGGAGAGAATTTTCATTAAGATCGGGGCAAATGCCAACAAGCCACGTCCTATTTTTTGTTTAAAATCGGACTGCTGTTCAGTCAGATGCAGACCGATATCATCCAGTTTGACAATCAGCGCAACAAAACCATAAACACCAATGGTCATCACCACCGCGATCAGGCTTAAAACAGTCACTTTGGTCAGCATCGAGGCTGCGGCGACCGTTCCCAAAGTAATCACGATAATTTCAGCAGACAGAATAAAGTCAGTGCGAATAGCACCTTTGACTTTTTCATTTTCAAACTGGTGCAAATCCATTTCTGTATGAATCAATTGCTCACGCGCCTGTTCCGCGTCCTTGGCCTTCGGTGTATGCAAGGTATGAATAATTTTTTCCACGCCTTCATAACATAGGAACAAACCACCCAGCACCAACAAGGGATTAATCAGCCAGCCTGCAATAAAGCTGATTAATAATGCCAGCGGCACCAAAATCAGTTTATTAACAAAAGAACCTTTGGCAACTTTCCAGACCACCGGTAATTCACGATCAGCCCGCACACCTGTCACTTGCTGCGCATTTAAAGCCAGATCATCACCAAGGACGCCTGCTGTTTTTTTTGCTGCCATTTTGCTCATGACAGCGACATCATCCAGAACAGTAGCAATATCATCTAATAATAGTAATAAACTGCTCGCCATACTTATTATCCTTATCTTCTTTCCACCTAGTTTAATCAAAATTCTTAAAAATATTGTATTCACTTGTTTAATTTATAAGATTTTTTTACGACAGCTTTTTTTCTGGCTGACAATCAAAAACAGAATGCCGTACAATGTTGCCATTCGTTAAAATACAGCTGTAGTACTGACTACCCTTTGGAATAGATAATGAGTAATCAAGATAATCGTCCAGTGATCTTGACGGGCGACCGTCCTACCGGACAACTCCACCTCGGCCACTTTGTGGGTTCATTACGCTCTCGTGTAGGTCTGCAAGATTCTCACCATCAACACTTGTTACTCGCTGATGCTCAAGCCCTGACCGATAATGCGGACAATTTTGAAAAAGTACGTCGTAACATTATTGAAGTGGCGACGGATTATCTGGCTGTCGGTATTGATCCAACTAAAACCACAATTTGTGTGCAGTCATGCCTGCCAGCACTAAATGAACTGACCATGCTTTACCTCAATTTCGTGACGGTTTCACGTCTTGAGCGTAACCCAACGATCAAATCTGAAATCCAGATGCGTGGTTTTGAGCGTGATATTCCAGCCGGTTTCTTGTGCTACCCGGTGGCTCAAGCTGCTGACATTACGGCATTCAAGGCCACTGTAGTTCCTGTGGGTGAAGATCAGATTCCAATGATCGAACAGACCAACGAAATCGTGCGTCGTTTAAACCGTCAAATTGGTCATGACCTGTTACCAGAATGTAAGGCACTACTTTCCAATGTTGGTCGCCTACCTGGTTTTGATGGTAAAGCAAAAATGTCGAAATCTTTGGGCAATACCATTGTGCTAGATGCAACAGATAAAGATATTAAGAAAGCCGTCAATGCAATGTATACCGATCCGAATCATCTGCGTATTGAAGATCCAGGTCAGGTCGAAGGCAATGTGGTATTCACTTATCTAGATGCCTTTGACCCAAATAAAGAAGAGCTGGAAGAGCTCAAAGCCCATTATCGTCGTGGTGGTTTAGGCGATGGTACAGTGAAAAAACGTCTGGAAAGTATTTTAAAAGAATTGATCGGCCCAATTCGTGAGCGTCGTATTGAACTGGCTAAAGATCCCGATTACATCATGGATATCCTGAAAACCGGTACGGATAAATGTCGCGATATTACCCAGGCGACACTGGATGAAGTTAAATCTGGCCTCGGTGTATTCCATTTTTAATTAGAAAAAATTGCTCTTAAAAGCTCTTCTGATGAAGAGCTTTTTTGTTTAAGCTAAAATTGCGCAAAAATGATGCAAATATCCCCACATAATCTTCATAGTTTTAACCTTATTTAACATGTATTAACATGAATACTGATGAGTCATATGAGAATGCATCCTATTATGATTGTATTCAGTAAGGAATCAGATTTAACTCTCTCCACAGTTAATGAAGTAGTTTGAAAGACATTCCTTTTTCTACGCAGTGACAACCCCAATCATTGCGTTTTTTTTGTTTATAGTTTTTCAAAATGCTAAAAAAATCCTGCGTTTAAGCAGGATTTAATCATGGCTAAGAATTAATAACTGAACAAGCCTTTTTCTAATGGTATTTCGATACCTAAAGAAACTCCGCTATCTCGACCATTCACCTTTGAATCACCGACCCATGCATTAATTTTAAGCGGCATTTCTGGACGTATATAATGTGACCAGGTCAAATCCAGTGCTTTAATCTCATCATTAAAAGCAAAAGCAGCATTATTAACAGCGGCAAGTTCTGATTGATTCACATCAGCAAAAAGTATACGCCCTGATAAGCGGTTCATAAAATCAATACGAATATCTCCACCCACGGAAATCATCTGCGCATCGCCACCTAAAGCATGTGCTAGAGGATAACCATGCTGATAAAAACCGTCTGTATAATTCGTATGGTTGTAGGAAATGCCTTGAACCTTGCCATTAGTCCGCGTATCTGCCCATTCTGTGTAGAGCTGATATGGCATATTTTTTACAGTGGAAGAATAGTCAATGCCGGCAAGATACATTTTTTTTGCAGGTAAGCCCCCAGCCTCATCCTCTCCTACATATTGAGCATATAAACCTACCGGAATTTGGGTAAGAGAAAATAAATTTAACCGCGCATCGAAGCCGGCAATCTGGTTAGATGGGTCTGGTTCACCTGTACCCCCATTATCTTTACTACCTACAAAAGCATCCCATAGCGAACTTAAACTTTCAGGTCGCCCTTCACCACCCCACTGAATCGCACGCGAGGCACCAAGCTCTAAATAAGGTAAAGGCTGTGCTGTAACACGCAAACCAATCAATTTGGCGTCTGGAACTGCGCTATAGTCATCGAGTTGACCGGCAAAAGCCTGATATTGCCACGGCCCAATCCAAGATAACCATTTATTTTCAAATGCTGTCTGTTCTGCACGTTGAACTGTAAAGCCATAGACTGGACGACTGGCATCACCACGCATCAAGCTGCCATCATGGCCTGGCCCCCAATAAGTTGGAATCTGCCCAGCAATCAACCATTGATTCCAAAGTTTCCCCGCCAGATAAGAACCTTCGAGATTTACATCCTGATCATTATCAATTTGTGGATCTTTTTCAGCATTCACCCTGATTTTGGCATCCCAATTCGTACTGCCAGCATTAAACTCTAAAGCTGCCTGATATTGTGCTTTTTGCTGATCCCCGAAAGTCTGTGGAATATTTTTTTGATCGGTTTCTGCAAATACACCCAATTTTAGCAGTTGATTATCTGCCTTTAGTTTAGCCAGAACCGAATCGATTACACGCTGCTGTACAGTATTGCTGATCTGCGCATTTGTTAAGGCTCGTTGAATTTCATCCCCACTCAGCGGCCAGGTTGAGGTACTGATTTGAATAACCCCTTGCTGGTTTAACCAGTTCAGGTCAGTACGCAAATTTGCATCATTTAGAACCAGGCCCTGAGCAAAAGCAGGAAGAGCAAGCGTAGTCAGCAACACACTCAATAATGTTTTTTTTAGCAACATGGGATGAATATTCTCAAGTTTATTTTCTGCTTCACCTTAATCGCTCCTATGTTAATTTTCAACGATTAAACTGTTGTTTTTTACTCAAGCTTTCAGATGTATCGATAAAAAATAACCCACACAATGGTGGGTTATTTTGAATTCAGCATTTAAGCATTTTTATGACGCATATGCGGGAACAAGATCACATCGCGGATACTTGCTGCATTGGCAAAGATCATCACCAGACGGTCAATACCAATACCCTCACCTGCTGTTGGAGGAAGACCGTATTCCAATGCTTCTACAAAGTCTGCATCGTAATGCATAGCTTCATCATCACCAGCATCTTTTTCAGCAACCTGTGCCTGGAATCGTTCAGCCTGATCGATTGGATCATTTAATTCCGAGAAGCCATTTGCCAACTCACGGCCACCGATGAAGAATTCAAAACGGTCGGTAATGTGTGGATTGTGATCATTACGGCGTGCCAATGGAGAAGTTTCCGCTGGATATTCAGTAATGAACGTCGGCTGACGCAATTTGGTTTCTACGGTTTCTTCAAATACCATGGTTTGCAGTTTGCCCAGACCAAAACCTGGTTTCACTTGCTCTTTCAATTCTTCCTGAAGGAATTTTGCCAGGAACTCACGGTCATTGACATTTTCAGGAGTAAATTGCGGGTTATTTTCCAGAATCGCATCGAACATTGAAATTTTCTTGAATGGCCCTTTGAAGCTATATACTTCATCGCCATAAGGCACGTCAGTCGTACCCAAGATATCAATCGCCAGACGCTCCAGCATTTGCTCGGTCAATTCCATCAAGTCTTTGTAATCTGCATAAGCCTGATAGAATTCGATCATGGTGAATTCAGGGTTGTGACGGGTAGAAACACCTTCGTTACGGAAGTTACGGTTAATTTCAAACACACGTTCAAAACCGCCGACCACCAAACGCTTTAAGTAAAGCTCTGGCGCAATACGCAGGAACAGCGACATGTCCAGTGCATTATGATGTGTTTCAAAAGGACGTGCTGATGCACCACCTGGAATCACATGCATCATTGGCGTTTCAACTTCCATATAGCGCTTTTCAGTCAGGAAGGCACGGATACCCGCCACAACTTTGGCACGAATTTCAAAAGTTTTACGTGTTTCTTCATTAACGATCAGGTCAAGATAACGTTTACGATACTTCACTTCAGTATCGTTCAGACCATGGAACTTGTCTGGAAGTGGACGCAATGATTTGGTCAGTAATTCAAAATGTTCGATATGTACATACAAATCGCCTTTACCCGAACGACCGATATAACCTCCGACTGCAATGATATCGCCAAGGTCCAGACCTTTAATAGTAGCCAGTACATCTTCAGCGAGTTCTTTACGCGCAACATAAAGCTGGATACGACCTGTCATGTCCTGGATCACGATAAATGAACCACGGTTCAACATTACACGACCGGCAACTTTGACGTAGACCTTTTCGCCTGCTTCAATTTCTTCTTTAGATTTATCAGCGAACTGGTCTTGTAAATCCTGGGCATAATGCTCACGCTTAAAGGTATTCGGCCATGGGCTCTTACCTGTTTCTTGTGCCTGAGCTTCGATTTGCTTTAACTTGGCATGACGCTGTGCAATTAAATCGTTTTCGGAAATGATTTGTTCAGAAGTCGATTGAGCGTTATTTTGCGTCATCTCTGCCTCGAATAAGATTAGTTAAAAAATAGAAGTTGCATAGAATAGCAGAAATCCTTCTCAAATCGTAGCGCAAACACTCTCAGGAACCGGCTTTTCTTTGGAAAAATCCACTATCTTGCTATTTACACCATTCGGTTCAGCCCGTCTGTCACTCTTTTAAATTCCCTTTCTTCAAACTTATTGCAGCACCCAGCTGCTCTCAGTTGGGATTAAAGTCTAAACCAGACAAGTCTTATATAAATTCATTGCACTGCAAAACTTCGGCTTAGACCAATAGCTAACTGCCTTGTATACCCAGACGTTCTACAATGACACTCAGCTTCAAGATGATGTGCCAATCAACAAATAACCAATATGGCATGTCCCATAAAAATGAGTAATGTACTATGTCTAAGATTTTGTTTATACATGGCTTAGATTCCTCCAGAGAATCCACCAAGTTCCATGCCATTGATGTGGTACACAAGTACTGTATCGATGTCGATTACCGAAATCTGAGCTATAGTTCGGTCGCCGAGTTTTATCATGAGATGATTGAAACCATCAAACCAGATATTCTGGTCGGCCACAGTCTTGGCGGTTATTGGGCACTGAAAATGTCACAGGCGTATCAAATTCCCTGTGTAGTGGCTAATCCCATTTTGCAGCCTAACTTCCGCGATGATTATCCGCCGATTGGGCATCACGATTTACAGCATGACATTCCTCAATTTGCCTATCTGGAGCTGGGCGATGAAATTCTGGATATGCATGCGGTTCAGACACAACTTGAAGACTATATGCAAATTCAGGCAGTTGATGGCGGCCATCATCGTCTGGAACATCCTGAGCAAATTAATACACTGATTCAGGAAATCGAAGATCATTTTATCAGGCAATAAAAAAGCCCCACAATTTTGGGGCTTTTTTTAAATGTATAACTTAAGCAACTGCCGCTTCAGGCTGAGATTTGTCATCCAGCACTGACCAGATATCCAGGCCTAATTCAGCATGCAGGTCAGGAAGATCAAGGAAGATACTTGCACCAAGTACTTCATGTTGACATTTTTGAGCCAGTTCATTCACTGCTTTTAAGGTTCCGCCACTTGCCAGAACATCATCCACAATAATTACTTTCTGGGACTGAACGTTCGCAGACATTTCTAAACGATCCAGACCATATTCCAGGCTATAACCCACACCGACCACTGGAGGTGGCAATTTACCTGCTTTACGCACCAACAATAAGCCTTTGCCTGTACGTTGTGCCAACAAGCTTGCCAACACAAAACCACGCGCTTCAACCGCAATAAAGCTTTCTACTTCTGCCAGTTTGTCAGCAGGAATGCTGGCAATCAAAGCGTCAGTCAATGGACCAATATTGCTCATGAAAAGTGGGGTCAAATCAAAGAAGCAAATTCCTGGTTTTGGAAAATCTTGGACCGTACGAATGTGAGACCACAAAGAAGTAGACAAATTGCTCATGGGAGATCTTAAAAAAAGAAAAGGAATATGGGAATTTTAAACCTATTTGAGTAGAGCGGACAAGCCAAGCTGCCTAATAAAAACCCGACGTTTAATTACAAGATATTGATTTTATTATATTGATTTATTTTAAAAATATTTAATCCGGACTTTACTGATTTTAAATTACCTAAAAACTCAAGTTTTTACTGCACGACTTTGGTCTATCCCACAAGATAAACACTCATTTTTGCCATCCTCAGCTTTTTATCCTTTAACCGCCTACGCCAGAAAAGCTGATTGGCGTGATTTTTAGATAAATGAGGAATGTGTCGTCTATTCTGCTGCTAATTTCGCTGATTAAGCTTTTATTCACTTTACTTTATGAATAGAACTGCGTAAAAATTTAGCCAAATATGTTCACTGTTAAAAAGTCATATTCTTTTAGAGTCTTGCCTTTTATGGATTTTAAGCTGACGCCTACAGTTGCTCAGTTTTGGAGAGTTACATGAGAAAGTTTCAATGCATCGTATGTGGATGGATTTATGACGAGGCAGAAGGTTGGCCTCAAGACGGGATCGTGGCAGGCACCAAATGGGAAGATATCCCAGATGACTGGACCTGTCCAGATTGCGGCGTGTCTAAAATTGATTTCGAAATGATCGAAGTCTAATCACGTCCAGTTAAAGGCCATATCCATATGGTCTTTTTTTATGCCTTTCAATCATTTATACAGCATGGAGCTCTACCATATGGAAACAACTATGCATCCTATCGTCATTATTGGTTCAGGTATGGCGGGTTATGCCGTAGCACGTGAATTTCGTAAACTCAATCCAGAACATGAATTGCTGATGATCTGTGCGGATGATGCGGTCAATTATGCCAAACCGACGCTTTCCAATGCTCTGGCCGGCAATAAAGCGCCTGAACAAATTCCACTAGGCGATGCGGCTAAAATGTCAGCACAGCTGAATATGCGCATTGAACAGCATACCTGGGTCAAAGCCATTCATCCGGAAGATCATCAACTGGTTTTGGAAAAAGATGGCCAGGAAAGCACGCAACATTATAGCAAACTGGTATTAGCCATCGGTGCCAATCCGGTACGTCTGGCGATTGCCGGTGATGCCAGCGATGATATTCATGTCGTCAACAATTTGAGTGACTATAAAGCTTTCCGTAACAATCTGGCAGCACGTGAAGACAAACGTGTAGTGATTTTAGGTGCAGGCCTGATTGGCTGTGAATTTGCCAATGACCTGCAAAATACCGATCATCAAGTCACAGTCATTGATTTAGCTCCTCAGCCGCTTGGCCGTTTATTGCCAGAACATGTTGCCACAGCATTCCAGAAAAACCTTGAAGAAACCGGCATTCACTTTGTCCTGGGCACAACAGTCGAAAAAGTCTCTCGTGCGGACAATGGTGATTATCTGGTCACGCTGGCCAACGGTCAGTCTTTGGTTGCTGATGTAGTGTTATCTGCGGTGGGTTTACAGCCGAATATTTCTTTGGCGAAACAGGCAGACGTACATACCAGTCGCGGAGTGTTAACCACGACACAACTGGAAACCAACCAGGTCGATATTTATGCTGTGGGCGACTGTGCCGAGGTCAATGGAACTTTATTGCCTTATGTTATGCCGATCATGCAACAAGCCCGCGCTTTGGCAAAAACCTTAAATGGTGAACATACTGCCGTGCATTATCCGGCTATGCCAGTGGCAGTTAAAACGCCTGCTGCTCCTTTAACGGTATTGCCTGCTCCGGTTGATGTGAATGTCACCTGGGAAACTGAAGAGTTTGACGATGGCATGCTGGCTAAAGCGTTCGATGCTAACGGCACCTTACGTGGTTTCGTGCTTTTGGGCGCCACTGCAGCCAAACAGCGTCTGGCCTTGACCAAACAGGTTCCTGACTTGATTCCTGCTGCGGTTTAGAGGTTTAATAGCAAGGATATTTTTTAAACGAAATATCCTTTAATTAGGACAGCGACTATGTACAGCGCAGCACAGTTTAATCTTTCCCCATATACCTCGTTTATGCATGAAACCAAGGTTGATCTTGGCAATGGGATCCAGCTACATGTCGAGGTTGGCGGAAATCCGGAACATCCCACCATTTTGCTGATTATGGGTCTGGGTGGGCAAATGCTGTACTGGCCTGACTTTTTCTGCAAGTCACTGATAGACAATGGCTATCACATCATCCGTTTTGATAATCGTGATATTGGTCTGTCTTCAAAAGTCCATCACAAAGGTCCACGCCTGAATACCCTGAAAATGATGAGCCGTTTTGTGCTGGGTCTGGGTAATCAGGGTGCACCTTATGATCTATATGATATGGCCGAAGATGTCAGTCTGCTGATTGAAAAAATGCAGCTGGAACAGGTCTATGTGCTGGGTGCTTCGATGGGCGGTATGATTGCCCAGATTCTGGCCGCGCGTTATCCGGACAAAGTCAAAAAACTGGGCTTACTGTTTACCAGCAATAACCAGCCGATGTTGCCACCGCCCTTCCCTAAGCAACTCTTTAGTTTGATTGACAAACCGGCTTCAACAGATGAAGATGGCATTGTTGATCATAGTTTGAAACTGTTTAAGATCATCGGCTCGCCAGGTTATGTCAATCATCTGGAAGCGGTACAGACCGCCCGTAAATTATATAAGCGAAGTTACTATCCTGCTGGTGTACTTCAACAGTTTTTAGCAATATTATGTACAGGCTCATTGCTGCAACTGGACAAGCAAATCAAACAAGAAACCCTGGTAGTCCATGGTTCTCGAGATCGATTGCTGCCTCCTAGCCATGGCAAGGCCGTTGCGAAAGCAATTTCAGGGGCTAAATTTGAATTAATTGATGGAATGGGGCATGATATCCCACCGCATTTTATTCCATATCTTAGCGAATTATTTGCTGATCATTTTAAATCATAAACATTAGGACACTATGGCTGCATTACCATCCCTAAGACAGCTGTCATACCTCGTAACACTGTCAGAGACGCTACACTTTACAGAAGCTGCTCGCCGCTCCTTTGTCACCCAGTCAACCTTGTCTGGCGGCATCATGGAGCTGGAGCGTTTACTCGGTGGCGTACTTGTTGAACGCGACCGCCAGAATGTTCGTTTAACGCCTCTTGGTGAACAAGTGGTTGCACGCGCACGTGTTCTACTGGCCGATGCTCAGGACCTAATGCGTTTAAGTCGTGAGATGAGTGAACCTTTAACCGGTGATCTACATCTCGGCGTCATTCCAACAATTGCACCTTTCCTATTGTCCCAGCTGCTGGATGAAGTGCATAAGCAATTACCAAAAATCCAGTTGCATCTGCATGAAGCGCAAAGTGAAAAGATTGTAGAAAAGCTGGAACATGGCAACCTGGATATGGTGGCTTTGGCATTGCCTTTCGACACCCGTGGTCTGAAAGTTGCTGAAATTGCCAAAGAGAATCTGTATCTGGTTTACCAAAAATCTGATCAGCATGCTGCACAAGCAAACTCTTTAGAAGATCTGGATCTGTCTCGCCTGATGTTACTTGAAGAAGGTCATTGCCTGCGTGATCATGCCTTGAGTGCCTGCCCGATTGGTGAGCGTAAAAATGATCAC
This sequence comes from Acinetobacter sp. 129952, assembly GCF_056642055.1. The sequence continues at coordinate 363,217 of NZ_JBWVSU010000001.1, forward strand.
CGTTTAAAAGCCAGCTCACTGCCGACTTTAATCGAAATGGTGTCTGCAAATCTGGGCTTTACCCTGCTGCCTGAAATTGCGATCCATACCAATATGATTAAAGGCAATCCTGAGATTCAGGTAAAAGCGATCGATTCAGCCCCAAGTCGTACCCTGGCATTGGTAACCCGTAAAAGCACACCGCTGCAAAGCGAGTTTGATGTGCTATTACAGATTTTCCAGAAAATCACTCAGCACGATGCTGCCTGATCTATAGATAATAAAAAGGAGCACATGTTGCTCCTTTTTTATATCTTGAATTGAATGCATCCAGTCCGCATAGAAACTTAGAATCTCTACATTTCAGCTAAATCACTATTCTTTGGGATAGGCATTTGCATCTGCCTGATTCACAGTATAGCTCTCTATCGCATCTACAGGATCGCGTTTTATTGGCTAGCCTTTTGCCTGCACCGGTTTTAGTGATTCGTTCACCGACTGGACTCGACCTGTCAAAAATCCAGACCGTGCTACAGCAACTCGGCTATCAGCCAGATATGCTGCTGTATGCGGACAATATGCTGTCCGCACAATCCATGATTACTGAACATCTGCCTAATCTGATTCTTTATCATGCAGCAACAACTTCAGAGATCAGTTTGATTCATCAGCTGAAACAGCAAAGCTCAGATACACCTGTTATTGCCATATTCAATACGGATGCCATAGCACTCATCTATTCTGCTTTATTATCCGGAGCAGATAGCTATATGCAGCATCATGATTCATTACCGCAGTTCGCTGAGAGTCTAAAAATTGTCTTACGCGGCGGAGCCTACATTCATACTGAACTGGCAGACTATATCCTGCACCAGCCCAGCGTTAAAGCCTGTCTCAACTTCGCTGAATTACAGTTATTACAAGTAATGAGTCAGCATAAATCGCAAACCGAACGACAAAACTAGCTTCAGATGAAAGATTATCAGATGTATAGTCGGGTCAAACACATCTATCGAAAACTGGTTAAACTCAGCTTGAACAGTTAAATTCTATGTTCGGAATAAAAAAGAGGCTGAATATTCAGCCTCTTTACATACTTAAACTTATTTAAACAGCTCTAACAGAATACGTTGTGCATTATGCGGTTTTTCACCTTCTTTGGGCTGTGCCCGCAGCCAAGTACCATCACCTTGCAATAACCAGGATTGCTGATTGTCTTTCAAGTAATTCAACAGACCTTGTTGATAGATGCGTTTTTTCAAGGCTTCATCTTCGACCGGGAAACAGGCCTCGACCCGATTAAACAGGTTACGATCCATCCAGTCTGCACTTGAACAGTAAATACGTGAATTGCCATTATTGCTGAAATAATACACGCGGGTATGTTCCAGGAAACGCCCGACAATTGAACGCACCCGGATATTTTCCGACAGACCCGGCAACCCCGGACGCAAACTGCAAATTGAGCGGATAATCAGGTCAATCTGTACCCCGGCCTGAGAAGCCTCATAGAGTTTGTTAATCAATTGCATTTCGGTCAGTGCATTGACTTTGACAATAATCTGCGCCGGTTTCCCTGCTTGAGCATAGGCAATTTCATTATCGATATAGTTAAGTAACTGGGCATGCAAGGTAAATGGCGCATGTAGCAGCTTTTTCAGCTTGGCCATTTTCCCCATACCGGTCAGTTCCTGGAAAATACGATGCACATCTTCACACAAATCTTTATCCGTCGTTAACAGACCATAATCGGTATAGATTCGCGCATTGCCGGCATGATAGTTACCGGTACCCAGATGCACATAGCGCACCAGTTTGTTATTTTCCCGGCGCACCACCAGAATCATCTTGGCGTGAGTCTTGTAACCGACAATGCCGTAGACCACGACTGCACCCGCTTCTTGCAGGACATTGGCCACCGCAATATTGGATTCTTCATCAAAACGTGCACGCAGTTCAATGACTGCGGTGACTTCCTTGCCATTGCGGGCAGCCTCTGCCAACACTTGCACAATTTCAGAATCTGGCCCACTACGGTACAAGGTTTGCTTGATCGCCAGTACTTGCGGATCGCGTGCCGCTTCACGTAATAATGAAATGACCGGGGCAAAAGATTCAAAGGGATGATGCAGCAAAATATCCTGTTTCTGCATCGCACTAAAAATATTTTCAGATTTTTTTAGTACTTTAGGAATGATGGGAGTATGCGAGTCATAACGTAAATGCGGACGTTTAAAATTAGACAGCAAACGTGCCAGATTGACCGGGCCGGCGACTTTATAAAGCTGCTCGTCGTCCAGATCAAATTCATTCAGTAGATATTCATAAATATGCTGCGGACAATTTTCTGTCACTTCCAGACGCACGGCGCGGCCAAAACGGCGTGAACTGAGTTCGCCTTTGAGTGCCTTGGCTAGATCTTCAACATCTTCATTCAAGGCTAGATCGGCATTTCGGGTAACACGGAACTGATAACAGCCAGTCGCCGTCATCCCCGGGAACAGATCAGACACATGCTCATGAATAATCGCCGACAGCATCACATGATGTTCTTTTCCATCGGTCAGTTCATCCGGTAAACGTACCACGCGTGGCAGTGAACGCGGTGCGGGTACCACAGCCAGATCAATCTGACGGCCAAAAGCATCTTTCCCTTCCAATGTGACAATAAAGTTCAGTGATTTATTCACCAACCGTGGGAATGGATGCGCAGGGTCCAGGCTGATCGGCGTGAGAACCGGCGCAACCTGCTCCTGAAAATATTTTTTAATCCAGGCAGATTGCGCTGGGGTCAATTCACCACGGCGCAAGAAGCAAATATCTTCCTCACGCAGTTTTGGCAAAATTTCTTCATTTAAAATACGGTATTGACGTTCAATGGCAGCATGTGCGGTTTTAGAAATCTGTTCTAAAACCTGCTTTGGAGTCAAGCCATCCGGACTCCGGCTTTCATTATCCAGATCCAGTTGTTCCATCATCCCGGCGACCCGGATTTCAAAAAACTCGTCCAGATTACGCGAGAAAATCAACAGGAAATTCATGCGTTCGAGCAATGGATGTAAAGGATCGACAGCCTGTTCCAGGACACGTAAATGGAAGTCTAGGATAGACAGTTCGCGATTAATATAACGATCATTATATGTATATTCGGGCTGTGCTGAAGTTGTGCTGGCTGCCGTATTCATATCAAACCTATGCGGATTTAAAATTGTGCTTATCGCTCCAAGTATGCTTCAAATTGATGACAATTTCATAAAAAAAGCCCAAATAATTGGGCTTTCTCTTCAAATCATCAATTAAGGTAATTCTGCATAGCGCATATAGCGCTGAATCATGCGTTTACGTGCATTTAATGCAGAGGAATTGCGATGATCCTGGAAATATTTCGGATTGGTCAAAATGGCCGCTAGAAAGATGGCTTGATCGCGGGTCAGGCTTTGCGCAGTTTTACCAAAATAATGTTTGGCCGCCGCTTCAACGCCGTAGATATTGTCCCCGAATTCGATCGAGTTTAAATAGACTTCCAGAATCCGTTCTTTCGACCACATGCGTTCCATCATCCAGGTCGCAACCGCTTCCTGACCTTTACGCACAAATGAACGCTTGTTGACGAGGAACAGGTTTTTCGCCAATTGCTGGGAGATTGTCGAACCACCGGCCACTACACGGCCCTGATTTCTATTTTTATTCAGTGCAGTTTGAATTCCATCCCAGTCAAAACCATGGTGATGAATAAATTTTCCATCTTCCGCAGTGACGATGGCACGTTTCAGATTCAGGCTGATGTCGTCATAGGGACGCCACTGATGCTGAATCGCTTTGGAGGGTTCTGTCCAGTAATCAATCCGCATCATCATGGTGGTGTTCACCGGATTGGTTCGCCACCAGGCCAGACTGGCAAAGATCCACAATTGAACCAGTAGAATCACACTGACGATGACGAGCATCGTGCGGATCAGAAAGGCTTTCATGTCAGTGCGTTACTCCTGAAAATTTAATTTTTCGTGTTAAGCTTATTCGAAATATACAATCACAGCAAAAAAATAGCATGTCTGAATACTCTCCCCCTGTCGAACATCGCAAACTTGAAATGCATCTCTGGTGGATCACCGCCATTTTAATCGGGATCAATGTTGGATTATTTGGCTGGCAAGCCATGCATGGCATGGATGTTAGCCAGCCGAGTACCCGAGACGCTATTCTCTGGGGTGCCGATTATGCACCTTTAACCTATTTAGCGGAACCCATGCGCTTGTTTAGCAGCATGTTTTTTCATTTTGGCCTGATTCACCTGATGTTGAATATGTGGGCCTTGTATATTTTTGGTAGTGTTGCCGAACAGCTGTTTGGCCGGATGTATTTTATTGGCCTGTATGTGTGTGCAGGATTAATGGGCAGCCTGCTTAGTGGCTATATGAATATTCAGGACAGCTATAACCTGATCGAAGGCGGTGTGGCCAATCCCGATTTATTGCCTGCGGTCAGTGCCGGCGCATCTGGTGCCGTGATGGGACTCGGTGCTTCACTGACAGTGCTGGCCTTATTGCCAATGCTGCCACAGCAACGTTTTATTCTGGATAAAAAAACCCTGGTGATGGTGATGGGTCTGAACCTCGCGCTGGGCTTTATGATCAGTGGAATCAACAATGCCGCACATATTGGCGGCATGCTGATGGGGGCTTTTCTCACCTTGTTATGGTACATCAGTCAAAAAATGCAGCGTAGCCACCTGTTCAATCTGATTGCCCTGCTTGTCGGTTTCGCCCTTTGTGTGCTGCTTTATCAACATAACTTGACCTTGATTGAACCCATTCGTCCACTGTGGCAAGAGATTCTGGAAATGATGCAACAGCAACTAAAACTTTAATTCTCAGTCAGTTTAAAACCACGGAGATGAATCTTATTGATTCATCTCGCGTAAGCTTTGTAAAGGCGGAATATCTGACAGATAACTCAGGCGATAACGGCCAATCAGCGCACATAAAGCGGTCATAAAGATCGGCAAAATGATCCAGATTTCCCAATGTGGCTGAATCATCAAATCCATTTTATAACTGGCAATCGCGCTGATCACTTCGGCAAACATACAGGAAACAATTCCGGCAAATAGTCCGATAAAACCAATTTCCAGACTCATCATGGTTTTCAGTGTCTGCTTGGAACTACCGAATGATCGAAGCAAAGCCACTTCACGTTTGCGCTCATCCATCAACAGGTTTAAACAGGCCATCAATACCAGAAAACCGGAAATACTGACCAATACCGCCAGAATCGTCACGATTTGCACCAGTACATTCACAATGCGTTTAATCTCTTCCAGAATCAGGCTGACATCAATAAAGACCGTGTTGGAAAATTGCTGGATCACAGACACCAGCTTGCCCTTATCTGCTTCCGGGACATAAAAACTGCCCAGATAACTGCCAGCATTGGCATCCATGGTATTGGGTGCAAAGATAAAGAAAAAGTTCGGACTAAAACTTTCCCACTCAACGGTTCTTAGATTAACGACTTTGGCTTCCAATATGCCTTCAGGCAGACTGAAACTGAGTTTATCTCCAATCTTGATCCCTAGCTCTTCGGCAGTATTGGCTTCGACCGATACGGTGCCGACTTGTTTTAATACCGCATCACCGCTGACAATCACATTATCTTGTGGATAGCGGTCTGACTGGGTCAGATTCAGTTCACGTCTTAAAGTATTGCTGCTTTTCACCAGTTCCTCGGCAAAAGGCTGATCATTTTTGGCGACCAGACGCCCACGAACATTCGGATACAGTGGCGTACTTTTCCAGCCATTCTGCTCAAGTTGGGCTTTGAGATCCGGCATATCAAAAGGCGGTAAACCATAAACAAACTGGTTCGGCGTACCTTCTGGTAACTGTTGCTGCCAGCGATCCAGCAGATCGGTACGCAAGACTGCCAAGACTGTAATCAGGCTCAAGCCCAAGGCTAAAGCCGTAATCTGCAAGGCGGTCTGAGAAGGTGTGCGTACATAGGCTGACAGATTCAGCTTCATATTACGCAGCAGTTTCAATACCCCCCATACCGTCAGATACAGCACCGCACATAACACAATAATCGCGCCAATCACCCAGGCGGTCAACAACAGATTTTCAGTTAAAATCACACTAAAGATAATCAGGCTGAGCGTTCCGGTTAGCAGCATCCACAGCATGGATTGCACTGATTTTTCCTGCTGGCGAATCACCCGGATCGGTGGCGTATTCAGCAATTGCAACAAGCTTGGCATCACAAAGCCGAGCAGCACCACGGCACTGGTCAGCATCGCGACCGGCAATGGTCCGAGCAACATCGCGATAGCGGAAAATTCAATCTGCAAATTTGGAATCAGCTGCAACATCAACTGTAACAGTCCATAACCCAGACTGATCCCGACCACGATACCAATTAGCATCGCAATTAACAGCACCATCCCGAGTAAAGCCAGATAAGCCGACAGAATCTGCTGCTTGGTGGCACCGATACAACGCATCAAGGCAATATGATCCTGATTCTGCTGCACATAACGCTGCGCGGTTAAAGCAATGGCAATCCCGCATAATAGAATGGTCAGAATATTGGCCAGTTGCAGGAAAGTGTCCAGATTGGCGATTGGCTTCATCAAGCGGGTATTGCCTTCACTGGCATTGCGTAACCTGAGACTGCTTTGCTCCTCAAACTCCTGCCCTTGCACTTCCGCTGGCGTTTCAGCCGAGCCGTTTGCTGACTTGACGTGCTGCTTGAATAAGGCTTCATATTGTTGGGTATCGTCTGGACGGCCAGCCATGAGTAAGCGATATTCAATCCGGCTCCCCACCTGAATGGCATTGGTTCGTGCCACATCTGCTTGGGAAATAATCACCGTTGGTGAAAATCCGGAAAATCCAAGTTCCTGATTGGAGTCCTGTTCAATCTTGGCGGTGACTTTAAACGCCGCATCGGCAATATTGAGCTGATCCCCCAATTTGACTTTGAGCAAATCCATGGCTCGTGGACTGAGCCAGATTTCACCAGATTGAATCGACTTTTTTGCCGGTTGCACCCGCAGTTCGCCACGCAAAGGAAAAGCCTGATCAATGGCTTTGACATTGACCATGACAAACTGCGCATCGGTATAGGCCATACTGCTAAAGAAAGTGACTTCTGACTGCTTTAAATCCAGCTGCTTGGCCTGATCGCGCCACTGCTCCGGCAAAGGCTCATTATCTGAAAGCACCAGATCACCAGCCAACATTTCTGCTGCCTGCAAGGCGACTGCATTTTGGATCTGCTCGTTACTAAACTTGAGTGCAGTAGTCGCACTGATCGCCAGCGTTAAGGCAATAATCAGCAGATAAATTCCGGTGGTTTTAAAGCTTTGCGTCAGTAAGGGACGAAATAATGGATTCATTTCATCCTCCACTCGGATGTTCAATCAGCTCGCCATTCAGCAGTTCAAAATGTCGCTGACACTGCTGCGCCAGTTTGCGGTCATGCGTGATCAGCACCAAAGTCGTCCCCAGTTCCCGGTTCAGTTGAAACAGCAATTGTTCAATTTCTTTGGCCGTTTCACCATCGAGATTGCCTGTAGGTTCATCGGCAAAAATGATTTTTGGTTCACTGACCAGTGCACGAGCGATGGCTACACGCTGTTGTTCACCGCCAGATAGGACTTTTGGCGTTTGCTGCGCCTGTCGATCCAGACCCACTTTATGCAACAGAGCCAAGGCTTTTTGCTCGGCTTCTGCATATTTAAAGCCGGGCTGCAGGCGCAGTGGCAGCATTACATTTTCAAGTGCAGTCAGGTGCGGTAAGAGCTGAAAAGACTGAAAGACAAACCCGATATTTCTTAAACGTACCAGTGCACGTTGTTCTTCATCCAAGCTAGAGACCGATTCGCCACAAACCATAAGCTGACCTGAACTCGCCTGATCCAGTGTCGCCAGAATACCCAGTAATGTGGATTTTCCGGAACCGGAACGACCGGTAATTGCCACTTGTTCTCCGGCCTGAATATCCAGATCAAGATCCTCAAAAATGGTGAGCTGTTTTTGTGAAAGTTGTATCTTTTGTGTCAATTTCTGGGCAGAAATAATAGCCTGTGGCATGATGGTCGAATCGTTGCTGCTTTGAATCATACGTGTCCTATATGAAAGATCTTAATCAGAAAACTCGGCTATTGCCTTACTTTTTTTTGCTCAGTCTGTGCCTGATACCACTCGGGGTCTCAGCAAAGACAATTATGATTTTAGGTGATAGTTTAAGTGCAGGTTATGGTATCCAGCCCCAGCAGGGTTGGGTACATTTATTACAAAAGCGTTTAGAGCAACAGTATCCGAAACAGCATAAAGTGGTCAATGCAAGTGTCAGCGGTGAAACCACCAGCGGAGCACTGGCCAGACTGCCAAAATTGCTGCAGACGCATCGTCCAGACCTTGTGGTGATTGAGTTAGGTGGCAATGATGGCTTACGTGGACAACCACCGCAAATGATTCAAAAAAATTTAGCCAGCCTGATTCAGCAGAGCCAGAAAGCCAAGGCCAAGGTCATCGTCTTTGGCATAAAAATGCCGCCTAATTACGGGCAGGCCTATAGCAAGGCTTTTGAAAATAATTATAAAGTGGTGAGTCAGCAATATAAGGTGAAGTTATTGCCCTTCTTTATGCAGGGTGTCGCCGGTAATAAAACATTGATGCAAAAGGATCTGATTCATCCAAATGCTAAAGCACAGACAATCCTGTTAAATAATGCTTATCCATACATTAAAGGCGCTTTATAAAGCGCCTTTAACTTATTTTAGAATATATTTAGATGAATCGTGATTAGAAATCGAAGAATGTCACTTCACCAGTTTCCAGTGAATATTCAGCACCCACGACTTTTAGTTTTCCTTGTCCAATCAGGTTTTCCAGAACGGCTGAACCGTGACGCAACTGATTCACCGAAGCAAATACGTTGGAACGTACTGCATGCTTGGACAATTTTGCCAAGTCATTTTTCAGTTCAGTTTGCATTAAAGTTTCAACTGAAGGACGTACGCGGTTCACAATCGACATCAGGTTTGCCGATGGGGGGCAATCTGGACACATCAAGGTATCAATAGTCGCTTTAATCGCACCACAGTGACTGTGACCTAACACCACCACAATCGCGCAATCATAACGTGCCGCGGCAAATTCAACACTGCCGACCTGTGAGGGTGCAACAATATTACCCGCAACACGAATCACAAAAAGATCGCCGAGACCCTGATCAAAAACCATTTCGGCTGGAACGCGCGAATCTGAACATCCCAAGACAATCGCAAACGGATTCTGATCCTCTGCCATTTCTGCGCGCTGTTGGTGGCTAAGTTGTTTTGGATGCGTGGTATCGCCACTGACAAAACGTTGGTTACCCTGTCTAAGACGTTCTAAAGCTTCTTGAGCTGTGAGCATTCTTTTCTATCACCGATGGTTTTAGTTGCAATATCTTACTGCCAGTTTTTTTGAATGTCACTTGCAAAAAATCTTAGCTGATTAAATTTTTAGCATTTATCTAATTTCATTTCTGCAGGTAATTTATGCGCAATACATCACATTTTCCAGTCATTTAATGTAATTCAACAAAAAACTAATGGGTGACAAGCGCAAAGATTGATTTAAAATAGAGTGAAGAATAATGTTTTTATTTGAATGAAAATTGCAAATTTATAACATGGAAGTATTTTGATTGAGCAATTTGCTCACTGGGTTTGTTTTGGGGAATGGCCAATGAAGAAAATAATAAAATTGCGCTCGAAAATGATTTGTTCAGCCGTAGTTGCCTTAAGCATGGCATTACCGGGCCTGACACATGCTCAAATACTATTTAGCCAGAAAAATGAAACATCTGCCAAAGTCTTGCAGCAGCATCTGTTACAAGAACGCAGCCTTGCCGGTCTCAAATCCAAGACCCTCAAAATTGGCGAGGTCACCTGGAGTTATAGCGAAGGCGGTGCCAAGAACAAACCATCCATTCTACTGATTCATGGTCTGGCCGGCACGCGCGACAACTGGAACCGGGTCGCCCAGTTTCTGACGCCCTATTATCATGTCATTATTCCGGATCTGCCAAGCAACGGCGACACCAAAGTTCCGGACAATTTTGATGTTTCTGTGCCCAATGTGACCTCTCAACTGCGTTTGTTCCTTGAAACCTTAAATGTGGACGAAAATTTACACATTGCCGGCCACTCTCTGGGTGGATCGATTGCTACGGTGTATGCTTCACAATATCCTTTCGATACGCAAAGTCTTTTTTTAATCAATAGTGCTGGTCTTTACAAAATGGGGAATACTCCCTATACCAAAGATCCTCAAGCCTTAAAAGACCTGATCGTCAGCAAACCCGGTGATCTGCAAGATGTTTCCAAACAGCTGATGCAGAATCCGCCAGTGATTCCTTATCAGTTACGGCATGCACAGGAAAAACTGTTGATTTCACGCGCTGAACAAACCAGCAAATCGATTGATCAGGTGGTGATGCTAAATCGGATTTATACACCGGAAACCTTTGCCCGCCTGACCCGCACGGTAGAAGCACCCACCTTGATTTTATGGGGCAGACAGGATCGGATCATTAATGTCGAAGTAGTTAAAGAACTGCATGCCCTGCTGAAACGTGCCGAAAAACCGGTGATTTTAAACAATGTCGGGCATATGCCGATTCTGGAAGCAGAAAAACAGGTCGCACAACATTATTTGCCTTTTCTGGCCAAGACGCAGACCCTAAAAAACCCGCTTGCTGATAAACTCATTCCTTTAAATTAAGTTTCAGAGATGCTATGCAGAAACACCCGATGATTGAGCAGTTGATCGATGCTCAACTTGATTTTCTCGATCAGGCATTTTCTCAATCTGAAACGATTCAAAGCGAGTTTCATGCATTTTATTTGTGGCTGCGTAAACAGACGCTAAAAGAGCTGTGGAGCTGTGAACTGATCAATCAGCTTTTACAAAAACAGATTCTGGGTACTGCCGCCAGCAGCTTTCTGATTGAACAGATTGCCGAGCATATCCGTTTTGCCCTGGTGCATCCGGCCAATGATTCCACCACGATTGCCGATCTGATTCCAGTACTGACCGTAGACAAGATCGCCCAGTATGTGGCCAGCAAAAGTGGCCATCGGCAGCGCCTGATTAAAACCGTAGTCAATAATCCGGCATTTTCAGCCATGATTACCCAATTGATCCAGCATTCGATTCAGGATTATCTGGATAACTCCATGATTGCCAAAAGCGTGCCCGGGGTTTCCCGCTTTATGAAAATGGGCAAATCTGTACTGGAAAATGTCACCGATACCAACCTCGATAGCACCATTGCGCGTTATCTGCAAAAAAATATTCTAAAGCTCAGCCAGATGAGTGAGCATGTGCTGAACCAGCATTTTGACGATGAGAAACTCTATCATTTTCAGGCCAATCTCTGGCATAAAATCAAAGACATGCCAGTATCAGTCTTGAAGAATTATATTGAACTGCAGGATCTGAATCAGACGGTCGGCTTAGGTCATGATATCTGGGATCATATACGTCAGACAGACTATCTGCAGCAGCAAGTGCATGACGGAATTCATACCTGGTATGTCCGCAATCAGGAACATACCTTTGATCAGTTATTACGTGATCTGAATATTGATGAAGCGCTAATTCAGAATGAATTGCAGCAACTGCTCAGCCCGGTAATTCAGCAGATGGTTTCTCAAGGCCATTTACGTGAACGTGCGCGCAAATATCTGGCACAATTTTATTACCATGCAGATACTTTGAAAATTCTTAAGATTTAAATAAAAAGCCGCTTTATAGCGGCTTTTTATATTTTCATTTGCTTAGAATTTTGCATTCAGACTGATACCGTAACGACGACCATCCAATAGTTGATCACCATCAATATCTTCAGCTTTTTCATCCACTAGGTTATAGACACCAAATTTACCTGTTAGATTCGGACTGAATTTATAGTTAAAGCCGACATCTACAAATTGGTAACCTGGGTTTGGCTGAGCCATAGATGTACGGCTCAAGTAAGCAGAGGTTTCAGAACGATGGTGCAAGCGGCTCCATACATTGAGTGCATCATTTAGCTCATAATCCACACCAATATTAAACATGTGTTCCGGCATCTGGTTCAGCGGCTGACCTTTAAAAGCACCCGATCTAAACTCTGAATCGGTATAGGTATAGTTTGCAGTCAATGTTGTGTAGTCATTCAGACTGGCTTCTACGGTTGCTTCTATACCGCGAATTTCTGCTTCATCCACATTAATCCGTTCACTAATAAAGTAGAATGGAATATCCCCTTCGAAACATTTCCAATTCTTCCAGTTATTACGGTTTGTTGTGGTGCCATCAGTATCGGTTTCACAGGCACGAACTTCCGTAATACGATCTTCATATTTAGTGATAAAGCCAGTCAGCGATGTATTGATATAATCATTTTTCCAGTTGAAACCTAATTCAGTGGATACGCTTGATTCAGGCTCCAAGTCCGGATTGGCACGAATAATGCCACGGCCTGTTGCTAAGGGTGAACCACCGCCACCCGTGACGCTATAGAAACCTTCTGTGGCTGCACGAATATCAGGCTGTTTATAACCTGTAGCCACACCACCTTTTACTACAAAGTTATCATTTACCGCGTACACCCCATACAGTCGTGGCGATAAATGGCCACTATAGTTTTCATCATGATCATAACGTAAGCCGGCGGTTAAGTCGAAACGATCCGTAATACTCCAGGTGTCTTCAAGGAAAGCGGCAGCAGACCAACGTGTTAATTCACTAAATTCAGGTGCATTAGGATTCCGGTTAGTCGCTTTATCGACCAGTTTTTCATCTTTAAGATATCCCCCGAATGACAGCGTATGATCACCTAAGGCTAAGTTCCATTGACTGTTCGCTGTCCAAGTATCCAGGGTAATCCCTTTGGTGCCGAGTTCCGTATTGCCACGATCTGGATTTTTTGAATTTTCATATTGAATATAAGATGAACTGTCTAAGTTATCGCTATAACGGCCATTATGGGTTAAGGAATAAACATTACGATAATTACGCGAGAATGAATCTGCAGCACCTTGAGCAGGTGCTACCGTTTCCCCTACAGACGTAGTTGATTCCTGCTGCACGAAATTAGCTTCAACTTGTACATCATGATCATCATTAATGGCATAGGTCAGACGTGAATTTAAGCTTTCACGTTCTGTCCCACGGAAGCCGCCAACATAATGATCTTCATTACGTTCCTGCTTATTGACTGCCAGCTGCAAGCCCAGCTTGTCTGCAATTAAAGGACCCGAAAGATATGCAGAACCATTTTTAATATCACCTGAACGGCTACTATCCTGAATTGTGGTTCCTAATTCGACATGACCAGACCATTCATCCGACACTTTTTTGGTAATGATATTGACTACCCCGCCCATAGCATCCGTACCATAGAGTGTAGAAGCTGGACCACGAATAATTTCAATACGTTCGATGGCGGCAAGTGGTGGCAGAATATTTTTCTCAAAACCGCCATCATCCCCATTCGGGTTCACATCCTTGCCATATTGACGCTTACCATCGACCAGAAACAAGGTGTAGTTTGAACTCATGCCTCGAATACTGATGGTCTGTGCAGAACCCGAACCCGAAACCACGACCCCAGGCGTATTACGCAGCACATCAGTAATGTCGTTATATTCACGTTTATCCAATTCTCCACGATCAATCACAGTAATGGAAGCAGGTGCTTTAGCCAAATCTTGCTCATAACCTGTTGCGGTCACCACAATCGTTTGCAGTTTAGTCGCTTCCGCCTGTGGAACAACAGCTTCGACTGCAAATGCATTACCCGTCATGAGTGAAGTTACAGCAAATGCCAAAGTGGTTTTTAAGAATGGCTTATTCATACCTTGCGCGCCCCAATATTTATGAAGAAATCATGTTTATTCGGTTGCGAAGTGTAACAGCTTTCTACTCAAATTCAATTGCTATTGATAATTATTATCATTAATATTTACTAAATTTTAAGCCAGATATAAAAAAACCTCGAAAGTTCGAGGTTTTTTTTATATGCGATAAATGAACTGTTATATAGAACAGCTTATTTCATATACGCACCTTCAGACTGACTATGATCCGTTTCATCAACGACATTCATCAATTCAGGAATATGCTGTTTTAGCGTTGTTTCTACACCTTGTTTCAAAGTGATATCAATCGCTGAACAGCCCTGGCAACCACCACCAAATTTAAGTACAGCGGTTAAACCTTTTTCAGGGTCTTCTTTGACTTCAACCAGTGCACAGTTACCGCCATGACCTGCCAGGCCCGGGTTAATTTCAGACTGCAATACATAGGTAATACGCTCTTCTACCGATGCATCTGGACCCACGCGTGGCACTTTGGAATTCGGTGCACGGAAAGTCAACTGACCACCAAAACGGTCTTTGTTGTAGTCAATCACGGCATCGAGTAAATACGGAATAGATGGCGAGTCGATAAAAGCAGGGAAATCAGGATATTCCTGCTTATAATCCGTCGGTACAACTTCATCAGGTGCACTATAGGCCATGCAACATTCAGCGCGAGGAGTACCCGGATGCTCTACAAAAACACGCACACCAATACCCGGGGTGTTCTGTTTATCCAGTAGATCCTTTAAATACTCTTGTGCTGTTGGTGTAATCAATAAGTTGGGAATTTCACCAACAACTGGAGTGCTGCTGTTCTCAGTCGACATAACAATAATTTCCTCAAGCTCAAGCGGCCATTTTAACTGAAGATGCGGGGTAATTTTTAAAAATCAACTAAAATTGTCGGATTTATTATAAAAGTACAACTTTAGCTCAATTTTAATGGCATGATAATTGGCAAATAGGCACCCTTAGAATCATTTATATGCTTGATTTACCTTTTAATCATACCGTGACCATTATTCTGATCACCTGTATTGTGTCATTTATTGCTTTCTCCAAAGAGACGGTGATGAATCGCCTGATTTTCTGGCCACCGGCACTGCAACGTGGACAATATGACCGCTTTATTACGCATGGCTTTATCCATGCGGATGGAGCTCATCTCTTGTTTAACATGATTACTCTGTTCTTCTTCGGCAGCGTGATTGAAAGCTTTTATCGTCAATATCTGTATGACCTGGGTTTTATCCTGTTTTACCTCGGTGGTCTGATCGCAGCGATTCTGCCAAGTTACCTGAAGCATAAAAATGATGCGCGCTGGGCCAGTCTCGGCGCTTCCGGTGCAGTCTCGGCTGTACTGTTTGCCTATATTCTGTTTGAACCTTGGAAGTTGATCTTTGTGTTCTTCATTCCGGTTCCTGCCATTATTTTTGCTGTGCTGTATATAGCCTATAGCATTTGGTCAGGCAAAAAAGGCAATAGCAACATTAATCATAGCGCGCATTTATGGGGAGCGGCTTACGGGGTGGTCATGACGATTATTCTGGAGCCACGCCTGATTCCGCATTTCCTGAATAAACTGATGCAGGTTCCGTTTTAATCAGGTTTTTTAAATATTGAAGGAATAAAGCTACATATGAGTTAAGCCTCATATTTCTGCTGAAAATGGATAAGAGAGCTACTGCTCTCTTATTCGTTTGAAACATCTCGTAATATATTAGAAAGTGATGATGTCACTTAATGCCAATCTTGGACTGAATTTTGCAGCGATAATGTATACATCTGTATATTAATTACTGTCATTCTCGAGATATTTTGCATGTCCATTACACCAGACGGTCTTCAATTTCCTCTTCAGTCTCCGCAACAAAAACCAAGTAGCTCCAAAGCAGGACGCGCGATCATCGCAGCAGCCTTAGCCAATGTCGATTCACGCAGTTCTCAACAGGCACAATCAGAAAAAAACTGGCGCAAACACTACACAGTACATTTTAAGCAGCTGGTCGAGCAAGGATTAAGTTCCCCTGAATCCAGCTTGAAAATTGCCGAAGATGGATTGGCAAAAGCACATCAGACTTTTGAATTTTACCGTGATGGTCAAAAGTATGTATTACAAGATGCTTTAACTCTGCCCGCGGGTCAGTTGCATACCTTCAAGCTGACAGGTAATAGCAAATCGGCACCAGAATGGTATGTGCCTTACCACGGTCAAAAGCTGCAAGGTGATGCCTTATTGGAGCAGATTGAGCGCTGGGAAAGCCAAGGCATCGTGGAAACCAGTCATGCCAATGCCCTGCGTGAATGTGTGGTACATCCTGAATGGTTTGACTTGTCAGATCGGACGGCGGTGCTGTTTGGTGCAGCATCTGAAGCCGGTCCTCTGACCTGGCTGGCGAAATGGAAAGCCAATATTGTAGCGATTGATCTGCCGAATACCCGTGTATGGGGCAAGATTGTTGATACCATCAACCAAGGCAATGCCACGCTGTATGCGCCATGTACTGAAGACCTGCCTGCTGATACTTCACTTGATATTTTAAAAGAAAAACTGGGGGCGAATTTGCTGACCCAGATTCCTGAAATTGCCAAATGGTTATTACAGTTCGAGCAGGATCTGGATCTGGCTGCAATTGCCTATCTGGATGGTGAAAAACATGTTCGGGTCTCCATGGCGATGGATGCCATCATGCAGCATGTCAGCCAGCAAAAAGCTAATACCAGCCTGATGTACATGTGTACGCCGACCGATGTTTATGCGGTTCCGAGTGAAGTGATTGAAGCGTCAAAAGTAAAATATACTGAACGCTCCAAGGCACAGGCAATCATCTCCAAAGGTGTTTCCACTTTAAGCCGCAAACATTTTTTCCAGAAAAATGCGCATGAACTGATTCAGTCTGGTGATCAGGCGTATGGTATTTGTGACTGTCTGGTGGTTGAACAAGGCCCGAACTATGCGCTGGCAAAACGTATCCAGCAATGGCGTGCCACCTTGGCTCGCGCTCAAGGCCAACGGGTCAGTATCAATATTGCGCCTTCGACGACCACCTATTCCGTGACCAAGAATCCGCTATTAAAAGCCGCATTTAACGGTGCCAGCCTGTTTGATGTTGAAGCTTTCGCGCCTGAAACCACCAATGCGATTATGGCGGCACTATGGATTCATGATCTGCGCAACCCAGAATCGGTGGCCAATCCTGAAGTGAAGCTAAACCATCCGCTTGAATTGATGATGCATGGTGCGAATCATGGCGGTTTGTGGCGAGTCGCCTATCTGGCGCGTACTGCACTGCCTTTTGCTGCCTTATATGGTTTTGCGACAGAGAAGTTGCCAAAAGGATTATTGAGTAAGTTGAAGAAGTAATTTTTTTATTATCTTCATCCAATTTTTCCATAAGAAAGGTAATCGTTATTTTTAAAGTTCTCCCCTCGTTGCGTAGCAGTGCTGCTCATCCCTAAAGCAGAGAGAACTTTAATTGAAAATGGGCGTTCCCTCTCCTTCTAGGAGAGGGTTAGGGAGAGGTTAATTTAGGCTTTCAATCATTCAAATTCTTATGAATGTGCTTTGGGCAGATTTAAGTTGATCTATTTTATAGCTTCTTTTTTTCTTTACTTTTGAAAGATCAAAAGTAACAAAAATCTTTTGTTAAGCTGATGATATGTCCCTATATCACAGCCTAACGGCGACATCCCTGTCGCCTTAATCGTAATTTAGATTCCTCTTTTACATCCTTAATTTTTCTTCCACCCATAAAAAAAGCTGCTCTAGAGCAGCTTTTTTTGTCTAAATAACTTAGAACACTTTTAACAGCACCCAGTACAAACCACCTGACAGACAGATCGTTGCTGGTAAAGTAAAGATCCAGGCAGACAGAATAGTTTTCACCATCTGGAAGTTCAGACCTGACTTGTTCGCCACCATGGTACCTGCTACTGCAGAGTTCAATACATGGGTGGTTGATACCGGCATACCAAAGCCATCTGCCGCTGCAATAGTTGACATTGCCACAAGTTCGGCAGACATACCCTGACCATAAGTCATATGCTGTTTACCAATACGCTCACCAACCGTCACGACAATACGCTTCCAGCCGACCATCGTACCCAGACCAAGTGCCAAGGCTGTCGCCACTTTCACCCAGGTCGGAATGTATTGCAGGAATGAATCCAGATTGTCGCGGTATTCATCTACTGTTTTTTCCTGTGCAGCACTCATTGCCGGTAAAGCTTCTGCTTTATCCAGACGTTTAAATGCTGTAGTGCTCAGGTACATGTCATTACGGAATTCAGATACTTGAGCTTCAGGAACATCCTTAATGCTGGTATAGCTACCAACTTTTTCACCCAGATGATCCGTCAAGCTTGCCAATGCAGGAACGACTTCAGGGGTAATTTCCTTGGTCTGAATGTACTTGGTGATCACATCACGGGCTTGTTCATCCGGAATGTCCTGATGATTTGGATAGATCACATCCGCTGTTTGTGCAGATAACTGACCAAAAGACTGAATATGTTGTGCATCCAGATTCTTGTTCAGCGAGTACGCTAAAGGTACACAGCCGATCAGGATCAGCATGATCAGGCCCATACCTTTTTGACCGTCATTTGAACCATGGGCAAAGCTCACCCCAGTACAGGTAAAGATCAGCATGGCACGAATCAATGGTGGCGGTGGCTTGTTACCTTCAGGTGGCTGGAACAATTCCAGTTGACGCTTGAAGATTTTTTTCACCAGCAGGAACACAATCGCAGCAAATGCAAAACCGATTAAAGGCGAGAATAACAGCGCCTTACCGACTTTCATCACCTGCTCCATGTCTATACCTGAAGCGCCAGTACCGGCATTCAGAATATAGTTCATGATGCCTACACCCAGAATCGAACCGATCAGGGTATGTGAACTGGATGCCGGAATACCGAGGAACCAGGTTCCCAGATTCCAGAGAATTGCCGCGATCAGCATGGCAAAAACCATGGCAAAACCTGCTCCGGAGCCGACATTCATGATCAGCTCGACTGGCAATAACGCAATAATGCCGTAAGCGACCGCACCACTGGCGACCATAACCCCAAGGAAATTACAGAAGCCGGCCCACATCACTGCGACAGGAGCTGAAAGTGCATTGGTATAAATGACTGTGGCCACAGCATTGGCGGTATCGTGAAAGCCATTGACGAACTCAAAGCTCAACGCAATAAAAAGTGCCGTCGCTAACAAAATAACTGAATACAAGCCCAAGGCCGGTACATGCGCTAAATCTGCAGACAACTGGAAGCCGATATAAATCAGCGTAGTGATAATAAGAGTCAGGAACACCGGCATAAAGAATTTCGGTGTTGGCACATGAACATTGGTCGACTTTTGGGAAGCCGACCCGTGTGCTGAATCTACGGGAGTTTGATTAGGATTCATGCAAGCAGGAATAGAGGATTCAAGAATCCCCATATTGTTCAGTTAAATTGTGACAATTATATGACAAACTGCTGTCATATGAAGCAATTATTTGGATTTTCTTGCTGCTATTCGTCCTGTTTAATTCCGACTAAAACACTAGATTTTGACTTTATAAATCAATTACTTAAGAGAGGATTCCAGCTTATTTAAGCTTAGCAACCGCACATATTTTGCTACCAAAACGATTCATGCCCTACCTGTCATCAAGCAGAGCAAAAGTTTCATTTGCACAGCATAAGCCATCAATATGACAATTTCATGAATGAAAGCATCAGCTTAATTTTCTGATCCTGTTTCTTGTCTGTAAGGCATCGAATCAGATTCGAGATTGCATTATTTTCTGATCCGCATGTTAAAACTTGTTGTTTTTCTAGATGACTTATCAAATTTTCATATCATGCTTATCCATCATTCTGAGCAATCTCAGCAGAAATCAGCCAACTAATCTGCTAAGATTAGCGTCGTTTTTTTTGATTTCTGCTGAGAAAGTTTGAATGTCTACACTTACCACTTTAAAAGAACTTCTTGCCAAAAGAATTTTAATTATCGATGGTGCGATGGGTACCATGATCCAGCGCCATAAACTGGAAGAAGCCGATTATCGTGGTGAGCGTTTTGCTGACTGGGCCTATGATCTCAAAGGCAATAATGATTTGCTGGTGCTGACTCAACCACAAATCATTCAAGGCATTCATGAAGCTTACTTAGAAGCTGGCGCCGATATTATTGAAACCAATACCTTTAACGGTACCCGTGTTTCAATGTCGGATTACCACATGGAAGATCTGGTTCCTGAAATTAACCGTGAAGCAGCGCGTCTGGCCAAAGAAGCCTGTGCCAAATATTCAACGCCTGAAAAACCACGCTTTGTGGCAGGTGTGATTGGTCCGACATCACGTACCACCTCTATTTCTCCAAACGTAAATGACCCGGCGTTCCGTAATATCACTTTTGATGCGCTCAAAGTTGACTATATCGAATCAATCAAAGCCTTGATCGAAGGTGGTGCAGACATCATCCTGATCGAAACTGTGTTCGATACTTTAAATGCCAAAGCTGCCATCTTTGCAGTAAAAGAAGTCTTTAAAGAATTAGGCTATGAACTGCCAATCATGATTTCAGGTACGATTACTGATGCATCAGGTCGTACTTTAACCGGTCAAACCGCTGAAGCCTTCTGGAACTCCATGCGTCATGCAGAGCCGTTATCTATCGGCTTTAACTGTGCCCTAGGTGCAGATGCGATGCGTCCACATGTGAAAACCGTGTCTGATGTTGCCGATACCTTTGTTTCAGCGCATCCAAACGCTGGCTTGCCAAATGCCTTCGGTGGATATGATGAAACGCCGGAAGAAACTGCCGCATTTATTAAAGAATTTGCTGAAAGCGGCTTAATTAATATTACCGGTGGTTGCTGTGGTACTACGCCGGATCATATCCGCGCGATTGCAAATGCTGTTGCAGGCATTACCCCTCGTCAAATTCCTGAAATTGAACCGGCTTGCCGTTTAAGCGGTTTAGAGCCATTTAACATCACCAAAGATTCACTGTTTGTGAACGTGGGTGAACGTACCAACGTCACCGGTTCGAAAAAATTCCTGCGTCTGATTCGTGAAGAAAACTTCGCCGAAGCGCTTGATGTTGCCCGTCAACAGGTTGAAGCTGGTGCGCAGATCATCGACATCAACATGGATGAAGGTATGCTCGATTCACAAGGTGCGATGGTGCATTTCCTGAATCTGATTGCTTCTGAGCCTGATATTTCACGTGTACCCATCATGCTGGATTCTTCTAAATGGGAGATTATCGAAGCAGGCCTGAAATGTGTGCAAGGTAAAGCCGTGGTGAACTCGATTTCCCTGAAAGAAGGTCATGACGAGTTTGTCGAACGTGCCCGTCTCTGCCGTCAATATGGTGCTGCGGTGATCGTGATGGCATTTGATGAAGATGGTCAGGCCGATACAGCTGCGCGCAAAAAAGAAATCTGTAAGCGTTCATATGATGTTCTGGTGAATGAAGTGGGCTTCCCGTCTGAAGATATTATCTTTGACCCGAACGTCTTTGCGATTGCGACCGGTATTGAAGAACACAACAACTATGGTGTGGACTTTATTGAAGCGACTGGCTGGATTAAACAGAACCTGCCAAATGCGATGATTTCTGGCGGTGTATCGAACGTATCGTTCTCGTTCCGTGGTAACGAACCGGTGCGTGAAGCGATTCACTCAGTGTTCCTGTACCATGCCATTCAGCAAGGCATGACCATGGGTATTGTGAATGCCGGTCAGATGGCGATTTACGATGACATCGATAAAGAACTGAAAGAAGCGGTTGAAGATGTTGTTCTAAACCAAAACCAGGGTGAAAGCGGTCAGGAAGCAACCGAAAAACTGCTGGCTGTTGCTGAAAAATACCGTGGTCAAAGTGGTCAGCAAAAAGCCGAAGAAAATCTGGAATGGCGTAATGAGTCTGTTGAAAAACGTCTTGAATATGCATTGGTAAAAGGCATCACGACTTATATCGACCAGGATACTGAAGAAGCACGTTTAAACTCTACACGCCCACTGGATGTGATTGAAGGTCCATTGATGGCCGGTATGAACGTGGTCGGCGATCTGTTCGGTGCCGGTAAAATGTTCTTACCACAAGTGGTGAAATCTGCACGTGTGATGAAACAGGCCGTGGCGTGGTTGAACCCGTTCATTGAGGCCGAGAAAACCCAAGCTGAGGCTAAAGGTAAAATCCTGCTGGCTACGGTGAAAGGCGACGTACATGACATCGGTAAAAACATTGTTGGCGTAGTATTAGGCTGTAATGGTTATGACATCGTCGATCTGGGCGTGATGGTGCCATGCGAGAAGATTTTGCAAACTGCGATTGATGAAAAAGTCGATATTATCGGTTTGTCTGGTCTGATCACGCCGTCATTGGATGAAATGGTGTTTGTTGCCAAAGAAATGCAGCGCAAAGGCTTTAACATTCCACTGATGATTGGTGGTGCAACCACATCTAAAGCGCATACCGCAGTGAAAATCTCACCGCAATATCATAATGATGGCGTGCTCTATACCGCAGATGCTTCGCGTGCCGTGGGTGTAGCAACGCAGTTGCTCTCTCCTGAAATGAAACCAAAACTTTTGGCTGACTATGCAGCGGATTATGAAAAAATTCGTATCCGTCTTGCTAACAAGCAACCGAAAGCAGCGAAATTGTCTTATCAAGAATCTGTTGAAAACGGCTTCAAGATCGACTTCGACAAGAATGCACCGGTTAAACCAAACTTCATTGGATCTGAAACTTTCACCAATTATCCGCTTGAAACTTTGGTGGAATATTTTGACTGGACGCCGTTCTTTATTTCATGGAGCCTAGCGGGTAAATTCCCGAAAATCCTTGAAGATGAAGTGGTGGGTGAAGCTGCACGTGACTTGTATGAACAAGCACAAGCAATGCTGAAAGACATCATCGAGAATAAACGTTTTGATGCGCGTGCGACGTTTAGCATTTATCCTGCGAATCGTGTTGCGGCAGATACAGTTGCGGTTGTGGATGAGTCAGGCAATGTGACACACAGCTTCGAGCACTTACGTCAGCAGTCTGACAAAGTCACCGGTAAAGCGAACTACTCTCTGGCTGATTTTATTGCACCGAAAGATGTGGCTCAGGATTACTTGGGCGGCTTTACAGTGTCGATTTTTGGTGCGGAAGAACTTTCGCAAGAATACAAAGCCAAAGGTGATGATTATAACGCGATTATGGTTCAGGCCTTGGGTGACCGTTTTGCCGAAGCATTTGCTGAGCACTTACACGAGCGTATTCGTAAAGAGTTCTGGGGCTACCAAGCAGGCGAGCAACTTTCAAATGAAGATTTGATTAAAGAAAAGTATGTCGGTATTCGTCCTGCACCGGGCTACCCTGCTTGTCCTGAACATTCTGAAAAAGCGCCATTGTTTGACTGGTTAGGTACCACCGATAAGATTGGTACGTACTTAACGACAAGTTTTGCAATGTGGCCACCTTCATCTGTCAGCGGTTTCTACTATGCAAACCCAGAAACTGAATACTTTAACGTAGGTAAAATCTCTGGCGATCAGTTAGAAGATTATGCGAAGCGTAAAGGTTGGACATTAGATGAAGCGAAACGTTGGTTAGCGCCGAATTTGGATGATTCGATTTCTTAATCTGTAATCGTTAATTAAAAACCCTCTCGATTGAGGGGATTTTTTGTTTAAATCTCTTAATCTCCCTAAATCCCTCTTTAAAAAAGAGGGACTTTCACGTGTCAAATTTAGTACGTGACAGCTCCTCCCTTTTTCAAAGGGAGGTTGGGAGGGATTTTAATTTATATAACCATAAGATATATTTAGGTAAATCATTCAAAATATAAATAATATGCTAGTTTATAAATATCGTGGTGGTTCTTTTGAAAGAGATTTAAAGTCTTTAAAAAATGATACCTTTTGGGCTTCTAGCACAAGTCAACTCAACGATCCTTGTGAAGGATTGATTTCAATTGATAATTATCAACAACAAATAGGAAATCTAAAAAAGATCTTTTATCAACATTCAGATAATTTAGCCTTAATTGAACAAAGTTTTCAAAACATCATTAATATGAAAGATACCAAATTAGGTATTTTTTCTTTGAGCAAACGTTATGACGATGAACTGTTATGGGCTCACTATTCCAATAGTCATAAAGGCTTTTGTATCGAATATGATTTAGATCAACTCTTGGCAAAACAAAATCCTAAACATCGATTCTTTGATATTCAATATTCAAATAAAATTCAAAATTTAGATTTTTCTCAAGCTTTTAACCAAGCCGATCCTGACCATCTAGTTAAAAAAATGCTGGGATATAAATCACAGAGATGGGAATATGAACAAGAATTAAGAATCATCACAGAAAATCAAGGCATCAATTCTTATGATTATAGAGCAGTCAAAGCAATTTATTTTGGATTAAAAACTCCAAATGAAGAAATTGAACAAGTAATGAAAACATTGCAAGGACGTAAAATCAAATATTTCCAGATGTACTTGAAGCCTAATTCTTTTAAGTTTGAGGCGAAACCAATTGAAGATAAATTTCTTACAAATGTAAGATACAAATATTCAATATCTAACATTGCACATTTAGCAGTTGATCCATCTACACTTAAATTAGAATATCAACATTTTGCTCCTTACTTGCAGAAATTAGCCGAGATTATTCGTAGAGAACCTGATTGTTATGAAGTAAGTTACATCGATTTAAGCCACTCTAAAAGCACTTTAGCTGATCCAATCTTCTTTGCACAATATAAAACCGCTAAAAATGATTTATTAACACATACAGTCCATTACTCCACAAAACAGATAGATGAGGAATATTTAAAAATTGATGATTTATAATTATTAATCCCTCCTAACCTCCCTCTAAAAAGGAAGGAACTGTCACGAAATTTATTTAATCACATGACAAGTCCCCCTTTATCAAAGGGTGAGAAGCACTGCTTCGCAAGGAGGGATTTAATTTATCAATTATGCGCCCCTTTTCTAACCGCTCACCCCAAAATCATCTGTTTTTACACTTTTCAGTCTGCAAATTTCAAACACTTCCATAATAATAAGACTTTACACATCTCCCAGAATACGTGAAGGCCTTCCTCCATGAAAAAACTCATCAACAACCCTGAAAACTTGGTTGTCGAAATGTGCAAAGGCTTTGTCCTTGCCCATCCTGAACTACAATTTACCGAATCCCATAAAATCATTTCACGTAAAGAGAAACACAACAACGTGGCACTGATCAGTGGCGGTGGCAGTGGTCACGAACCTGCACATGCAGGCTTTGTCGGTACAGGCATGTTAGACGCGGCCGTGTGTGGTGATGTATTTGCATCACCTTCTCAAATTCAGGTCTACAAAGCCCTGCAACATGTCGCGACAGACAAAGGTGTACTGATGATCATCAAAAACTATTCTGGCGATATGATGAATTTCCAGAATGGTGCAGCTTTGGCAGCAGAAGATGGCATTAAAGTCGATTATGTCAAAGTGGCGGATGATATTGCCGTTAAAGATAGCCTCTATACGGTTGGTCGTCGTGGCGTGGCGGGTACTGTATTTGTACATAAAATTGCAGGTGCAGCAGCATCAAAAGGTTTAGAGCTTGCGGAAGTCAAAGCCGTGGCTCAAAAAGCAGCGGATAACGTGATTAGCCTTGGTTTTGCCTATAGCTCATGTACCGTTCCTGCCAAAGGCACGCCTACTTTTACCTTGGCGAATGACGAAATGGAATACGGCGTCGGTATTCACGGTGAACCGGGTATCCGCCGTGAAAAAATCCTGCCATCAAAAGAAATGGCACAACGTATGGTCGATGATTTATTCCTTGACCGTCCTGACATGCAAGAAGTTGCGGTGTTGGTGAATGGCTTTGGTTCAACGCCAATGCAAGAACTGTATGTGTTTAACAATGATGTATGCGAACATTTGGCGCGTAAAGGCATCAAAATTTATCGCACCTTCGTTGGCAACTACATGACCAGTATCGACATGAATGGTGCATCGGTCTCATTGCTTGCTGTGGATGAGGAACTGAAAACCTATTTAGATGCGGAAGCCAATACTCCAGCATTTAAACTGGATGGCTCGCCTGCACTACCATTTGAATTTGCAGCAAAAGACGCAGCAGCAAAACAAACCGCCAATACAGAAGTCGAAACTCAGCCTGAGCATGCTGAAATTCAAAATGAACAGTTCATGATTGAAAATATGCGGTATGTGGTCGATGTGATGGCTGCCTGCATCATCAAAAATGAAGTGCCATTCTGCGAACTAGATGCCCATGCTGGTGACGGCGATTTTGGCATGAGTGTGGCTAAAGGTTTTAAACAGCTAAAACGCGAATGGCAAAGCCTGATTCAAGCGCAGCACATGGATGAATTCCTGCTGAATAGTTCCATGATTATTATGGAACATTGTGGCGGTGCGTCAGGGCCAATTTGGGGTTCTGCTTTCCGTTCAGCCAGCAAAGCCATTCAAGGTAAACAAACCCTAAGCGTGGCAGATTTTGCCGAGATGCTGCAAGCTGCGGTCAAAGGTATTCAAGTGACAGGTGAGCGTTCGTTTGGTCGTGGTGCTGTGGTCGGTGATAAAACCCTGATTGATGCACTTGTACCTTGCGCAGACTCTTGGTCAACCAATACCGACAAGACGTTTAAAGAAAACTTTGTCTTGGGTGCAGAGGCTGCGGTAAAAGGTGCAGAATCTACCAAAGAGATCGTAGCGCGTATGGGCCGTGCCGGTACGGTCGGTGATCGTAGCTTAGGCTATCCGGATGCTGGTGCACATGGCTTAGGCGTGATCTTTACGGACATTGCCGAGCATATTAAATAAGCTTTGCAAGATTTAAAAAAAAGCCCCGACACTGTTCGGGGCTTTTTTCAAATTTCATTTCCTCTACTGAGCAAGTTTAAAAGCACAAATAATGAAAGGCATACTCATCTCTATAAGTATGGCTTAACTAAACTTCTCTAAATAGCGCTCTAACTCTTCTGTCACCACTACCCGCTTATTGCCTTTCACCTGTTCCTCACCCAATACGCCTTCTGAGTCAATGACCACCACTTTGTGCCCATTCGCTTGTAAACGTTTGACACCTTCAAATAACATGCGTGCACCCACATCATGAATCAAAGTCAAATTGGTCAGGTCTATGACTATACGTGTTTTAGCATCTGGCTCATCCTGCAAGATCCGCAGCAACATTTCCGATTCGGTAAATTGCAATACACCGCGCAGCTCATACACGATAATGTCATTGTTCTTACCTGCTGTATAACGACTTTGCAAAATGGTCTGTGCCGATGGCGTCCCTTCCATCAGATGCAAGCCCATGTCACGCGACAAACGCTCAAAAATATCTACCCCACGTACACTATGCCCATGCTCATCAATTTTAGGAGAAAAAACCACAATTCCCACCTGCCCAGGCAATACCCCGATAATTCCACCCGACACACCACTTTTGGCAGGAATGCCCACCGTAGTCAGCCAGTCACCCGCCGCATCATACATGCCACAGGTCATCATCACGCTGAGCACTTGGCGCACTACATCACGCTCTAACAACTGTTTGCCAGTTTTGGCCTGAACACCACCATTAGCGAGCACACTACAGATATTTGCCAGATCTTTGACCGTCACCTTAATCGCACATTGCTTGATATATCCATTGACGATTTCCACAGGATCCGAATCAAGCACACCTACAGTACGCAGCATATAGCCAATCGATAGGTTCCGGAATGCAGTTTTGACTTCCGACTTATATACCTGCTTGTCGAATTCCAGTTGACGGCCTGCCAGCTCACTTAAAAAACGGCGCAAGCATTCCGCACGTGAAATGCCTTTTTGTACCGGAATCAAAGAATGCGTGGTGATCGCACCCGAGTTAATCATTGGATTTTTCGGAAGATTGGTTTCTTTATCCAGTGAAATCTGATTAAAAGCCTCTCCTGAAGGTTCAACGCCGACCTTTTCCAGTACTGCTGGAATTCCCAAATGCTGTAATGCCAAGGCATAGGCAAAAGGCTTGGACATCGACTGCATGGTAAATTCGGTTTCATCATCTCCCGTGGAATAAATCGTGCCATCCACCGTAGTCAGCGCCAAAGCGAACTTGTTTGGATCTACCGCTGCCAGTTCAGGGATATAATCAGCCAAAGCGCCCTGATCATTATCATGACAGACCGTTAATACATGCTGGAGATAATCGGGCACCGGGGTTTTCATTCAGATAGATCCTTTATATTTTTATCCTTTTTCTACCTTAAATTTTCAGGATAAAACTACAAGTCCAAATTGGTAGCATTTTATAAATACGTCCATTGATTTGAACTAAAACAAATGCCTTTTCAGCTCCATGATCATCAGGCGTGAGAGGAATTTTGATATTATTTTTTTGAGTTTTTATAAAATATCGAGCGGTTCAACAGGTCATTTCGATCAGTTTGATTATCCATTTTATTTATATTTTTCATCGCAATAAATGATATTATTCACCCACCTGCTCACATTATAATCTAACATGCTGATCCCGGATTTGAATTTTTACAGTCTACTCGTGCCCAGCATCATGTCGAGCCTGGGGATCATCACGCTGAGTATTTCCTATTATAAAGGCTTACCTAATTATTTAAGATCTTATGCTTATGCACTGATTCTGATTGGCGTGACGATATTACTCAATACCGTTTTATCGGCATCAGTTTTGGTGGAAATATCCAGTTTCATTGCTGCTGTTTACTTCTTGTCCTGTACCTTTCACAGCAAAGCCATTTATGAGCTTTTAAAAATCGACTATGCATGGCCAAACTATATTTACCTGATTGCCTTGGGTGCGTTTGGTATTTACTACTTTACCCAAGTGACTGCTGACCAGACTGCCCGTTTGCTGATTATTGGTAGCATTAATGCGGCAATTTATTTGCACCGCCCAATTGCCTTTATTCGGACGAGCACAGGCTTACGTATCGACAGTTACCTGAAAATTTTTACCCTCGCGACCGTGTTCATCATTATGGGTCGTGCCTTGCTATTCTCTGTTTTACTTAAGGATCAGGGATTTGTCGCCCATTACGAACCAGCATGGGCATTTACACAGCTGCTCCTGCTGCTGATTGATTTGATCTTTTTAGGTTTATTCATTGGTTGTGCAATTTTGGATCTGGTGCGAAAGTTGCAACGGGAGCGCCATCACGACCCGCTGACCGGATTATTAAACCGCCGTGGCTTTGAAGCCTATATTCAAAAAATAGATCCTAATCCTGCCTTACAGCATGCAGTTTTGATGGCAGATTTAGATCATTTCAAAGCAGTTAATGATCGTTATGGACATCAGGTCGGTGATCTGATTTTACAACATATCAGTCAGATATTTAAAGCCAATATTCGCAGTAAAGACCAGGTGTCACGGATTGGCGGTGAAGAGTTTCTGCTCGTCTTGCATGACATTCAAAAGGATGCCGCCTTTAAAATTGCTGAACGGATCCGGCTGCAGCTTGAAGAAACCCCATTACATCATGAACAGCAGCTTATTTACCTGACTATCAGTATCGGGGTCAGCTTCTTCAATCATCCTAATCAGATTAAAGAAGCCACTTTAGCGGCCGATCATGCGATGTATCAGGCCAAACAGATGGGCCGTAATCAGGTTCAATTTGCTCAAGAGAAAATTGCCTGAATTTGATCAGGCTTTAAATTATTTGACCTTGGTTTTGCGAATCATTTTGTACAGAACTTTTGGTGAAATACGCGAAACCAGCACGCCGAGTTTTTCTTTCTTGCCGCCAATCACAATATATTCTTCACCGCACTGCAAGGCTTGTACGCTTTGACGGGCAAAATCTTCTGCTAACAGACCATTTTCAATCGCTTCATCCTGCTTGGCTTGCGGTTTGCCTTCCCCATTTAAAGCATTAAACGAGACATTGGTTTGAACAAAGCCCGGGAATATCACTGAAACCTGCACACCCTGATCAGTAACTTCAGCACGTAAACTGTTGGCCCACATATGAATCGCTGCTTTAGCCGCGGAATAGGATGCACGATACTGGGTGCCAAGCAAACCTGCCACACTGGAAATAAACACGATACGACCTGATTTTTGTGCCAGAAAGGTAGGCAATACCATTTTGGTGAGAAACACCTGAGAGAAATAATCGACTTCCATAATGGCACGTTCAGTCTGCATGGTGGTGTGCTGAATCAGGGCACGTTGACTGAGTCCTGCATTATTAATCAGCCAGTCAATCCGGCCTTTTTGTTGCAAAACCTGTTCATAGGCATGACGAACCTGGCTTTCATCCGTGATATCGGCAATGACTGAAATATGCTGATCTGGATTAGTGAGACTTTGGCGAACATTTTCCAGTTCTTCATGCCGACGTGCAGTCAGTACCACCTGTGCCCCAAGTGCAGCACATTGCTGGGCAATCGCCTTGCCAATCCCTGAAGATGCGCCGGTAATCCAGACCACTTTTCCATTTAAGTCTTCAACTTTCGCCATGAAATCCTCTTTCCCTTGTTTTAATGAATATGGGGCTGCATTTCATCTTCCAGAAATGCCAGCAAATGCTCAAAATAATAACTCATCGTATCGGCATCATAGATGCTACCGAGCTTGTCAAAACGTTTATAGCCTAACTGGGTGGTTAAATGAATCACCCCATTCAAGGTTTTATCGACCACCACATTAAATTTCAACATTTTTTTCGGTTCACGGATCAGATGTGTCACCCCTTGATCGACCACCTGAGTAAAGGCTTTTAAAGCGGGTGATACATATTGATGATTACCATTTTTCATCTGGTCAATACAGCCGAGCAACTCCATCACCAGCAATTTTTCCACCGGATATCGAACAAAAGCATCACCTTGATGCTCATAGGTCATGCGATGCAAATAGTTCACCATAGGCATCAGACGCTCATTGCCAAACAACGAAACCGACCACGGCATATATTTACGGGTGTTATGCATAATCTGCTGAATCACTTTTTCGGACTCGCTGTCCGGTGAATTGGCCAACTGCACCACCTGACCAAAAATCTGGTCAATAATTTCACAGGCCATATCGGCCAGATTTTCACCTAAGGGTCTGGCAAGACTGTCTCGCTCGCCGGCATTTAATCTGGAATGAAGGTCTTTAAAGCGCTGATGGGTTTCGGGTTGAAGCTTCAGGGAAATGTTATAGCTCATCTTATTATCCTTTTTGATATGCTGCGATGAGTCGCGTTTTTTTATCAATCTATCATACGATGAGTTGCTATACATGCCAATTGGCTAAAGTTTGCATTTGGTTAAGCTGCCGCATGCACTATTTTTTTTGCTACAATAGATCCAATTTTTCATTCACTTTTGATCTGTTTAGACTATGACTGACTCAGCGCAAAATATCGCGACAACCTACGATCCGACCGAGATCGAGAAAAAATGGTACCAAACTTGGGAAGAGCGTGGTTACTTTAAGCCGTCTGAAAAAGGCGAATCTTTCTGTATCATGATTCCGCCACCAAACGTCACTGGTAGCCTGCACATGGGTCATGGTTTCAACAATGCCATCATGGATGCCTTGACGCGTTTCAACCGTATGTCTGGTAAAAATACGCTTTGGCAACCGGGTACTGACCACGCAGGTATTGCAACGCAAATGGTGGTTGAGCGTCAGCTGGGTGCACAAGGGGTTAGCCGTCATGACCTGGGTCGTGAAAAGTTCATCGAAAAAGTCTGGGAATGGAAAGAACAGTCTGGCGGTAACATTACCCGTCAAATCCGTCGCTTAGGTTCTTCGGTTGACTGGTCACGTGAACGCTTCACGATGGATGATGGTTTATCAAACGCAGTAAAAGAAGTGTTTGTAAAACTTCACGAAGAAGGCCTGATCTACCGCGGCAAACGTCTGGTGAACTGGGATCCAAAACTGCAAACTGCCCTTTCTGACCTGGAAGTTGAGTCTGATAAAGAAGAAGCAGGTTCATTGTGGCACTTTAAATACTTCTTTGAAGATAAATCACTACGCACGCACGATGGTAAAGATCACATCGTTGTGGCAACCACTCGTCCTGAAACACTACTTGGTGATACAGCTGTTGCCGTTGCACTTGATGATGAACGTTATGCTGCGCTTGTTGGCAAAAACATCATCCTGCCAATCACTGGTCGTGCGGTTCCAATCGTTAAAGACGAATATGTCGATAAAGAATTCGGTACAGGCTGTGTGAAAATCACCCCTGCGCATGACTTCAATGACTATGAAGTAGGTAAACGTTGCGAATTGCCAATCATCAACATCTTCAACAAAAATGCTGAAGTTCTTGCTGAGTTTGAATACATCGCGAAAGCGGGCGAGCAAATTTCTAAAACTATTCCTGCACCTAGCGAATATGTTGGTTTAGAGCGTTTTGAAGCACGTAAAAAGATCGTTGAACAAGCGGAAGCTGAAGGCTGGTTAGATCAGATCCAACCATACACCTTGAAACCACCTCGCGGTGACCGTTCAGGCGTGATTGTTGAACCTCTACTCACAGACCAATGGTATGTGAAGATTGCGCCGCTAGCGAAACCTGCCATTGAAGCGGTTCAAGACGGTCGTATCAAGTTCGTTCCTGAGCAGTACAGCAACATGTATATGGCTTGGATGAACAACATCCAAGACTGGTGTATCTCGCGTCAATTGTGGTGGGGTCACCGTATCCCTGCTTGGTACGATGCGGAAGGCAATGTATATGTTGGCCGTGATGAAGCTGAAGTTCGGGCGAAAAACAACATCCCTGCCGATGTTCAATTAAACCAAGACGAAGACGTATTGGATACATGGTTCTCTTCAGGTCTTTGGACATTCTCAACTTTAGGTTGGACTGGCGACGAAGCGAAAGACAAAGCCAACTACTTCTTAAATACCTTCCACCCGACTGATGTGCTTGTCACTGGTTTTGACATCATCTTCTTCTGGGTGGCACGTATGATCATGCTGACCATGCACTTCATGAAGAATGAAGATGGTACGCCACAAGTGCCGTTTAAAACCGTGTACGTTCACGGTTTGGTACGTGATGGCGAAGGTCAGAAGATGTCTAAATCTAAGGGTAATGTCCTTGACCCACTCGATTTGATTGACGGTGTAGATTTAGAAACTTTAGTACAAAAACGTACCACAGGTTTGATGAATCCGAAACAAGCGGCGAAGATTGAAAAATCAACCCGTAAAGAATTCCCTGAAGGGATTCAATCTTACGGTACAGATGCGGTTCGTTTCACATTCTGTGCGCTTGCGAACACAGGTCGTGACATTAAGTTCGACATGAAACGTGTTGAAGGCTACCGTAACTTTGCCAACAAAATCTGGAACGCAACCCGTTTCGTGATGATGAACTGCGAAGAGCAAGTGATTGGTCAAGAAGTACGTCAAGACCTTTGGGAATTGCCTGAACAGTGGATCGTGAGCCGTCTGCAAAAAGCGGAACAAGCAGTGCAAACAGCATTTGCGACGTATCGTTTAGACTTGGCAGCACAAGCGATTTACGAGTTCATCTGGAATGAATACTGTGACTGGTATGTGGAACTGACCAAACCAGTTCTGAACGATGAAAATGTGTCTGAAGAGCGTAAAGCTGAAGTTCGTCGTGTATTGCTTGCGGTCATGGAAGCGTCTTTACGTTTGGCTCATCCTTTGATGCCTTACCTAACAGAAGAAATCTGGCAAACGCTTGCGCCGAAACTGAATATTGTTGGCGAAACGATTATGTTGGCGGCTTACCCTGTTGCGGACCAAGCGTTAATTAACGACCAAGCTGAAGCAGATATGCAATGGCTTCAAGGTTTGATTGGTGCGGTACGTAACATCCGTGGTGAAATGGGTCTAGGTAATGCGCGTTTATTACCAGTTCTTCTGCAAAACACCACCGAAGCTGAAAAAGCACAGATCACTCGTATTGAAGCATTGTTTAAAGCATTGGCGAAAGTAGAAAGCATCACCTTCTTGGCTGATGGCGAGCAACCACCATTGTCTTCTTCTTCTGTAGTGGGTCACGTATCTGTTTACGTTCCAATGAAGGGCTTGATTGACCCGAAAGCGGAATTGGGTCGTCTGCAAAAAGACTTAGACAAGGTTCAAAAACAGCATGATCAAATTGCCAATAAACTTTCGAATGAAGGTTTTGTGGCAAAAGCACCTGCGGCTGTGGTTGAAGGCGAGAAAGTAAAACTTGCTGAGTTTGCTGATCAGTTAGCGAAGATTAAAGCGAATATGGAGCAGATTGCGGCGCTTTAAGGCTGTAGTTTGATTCAAAAAAATCCCCTCTTAGTGAGGGGATTTTTTTAATTCCAATATGTTTGGATAATTTCTTTTATCCAATTAAATAGCGGAACTATTAATATTACTAACACCTGCTGCCAATATCGCAAACTTTCTGGTTGCTCATTAATAATGATAATTGGCTGAGATTTAACAACCTTAGTTCTTTTTTTAGCTTGTGACTTTTTACGTCTAGCCATAAATTCTTTACCTTCTAAATAGAATTTTGGACTACACGTCTGAGTTTTTTAATGATATGCCCCAAACGTGTAAATAAATACAGTTTGGTCATAGGAGTTACTCAAGCAGAGATAGAGAGATTTTTTGAATTGAAAAATTACGAGTGGTTATAAAAATAATTGGTAAAGCTACTAATAGAATAATTTTAAAGAATGTTTGTAAACTTACCGATTCATTACCCTTTAAGGATTTTGAAAAAAATTTAGAAACTTCTCTATTGATATAGTGATAAAGGAAAGTATCTAAATCAACGAGAATGCCTATTTTTGATAATAGATTGTGATACATCTTTTGGAAATGGGCAAATATAGTTCTTTCACGCTCAGTATTACCTAGACGTGATAAAACACCTGCTAATATATCTAATGCGAGTTTTAACTTACTATTTCTACTGAGCAACGAGGAACTACTATTACTATCATCCTCAAAATCATCCCAACTCAATATCGACATATTTATACCTTTTTATTCTAAGTTTTAATCATATAAATCCATTAATGTAATGTCAAATTAAAAACACTATATATAGATAATTTAATAATTAAAAACACTATATATAGTAAAAGATCAATTACCCTCACCCCAGCCCTCTCCCCGAGGGAGAGGGAGTGTCATTGGATTTAATGCCTGCATGAATTTAGTAATGAATATTCCCTCTCCTTTTAGGAGAGGGTTAGGGAGAGGTCTGCTTTAATTCAGTACATACTTGCCATAAATGCTCTAAAATCACATCCGTCCTTCCTAAAACATCATGATTCCAATACCGTACAACAGTTAAACCCACAGCCTCTAAAAACTTGGTTCGTTCAACATCGTATTCAATCGCATCATCTGTTCCATGCTGACTGCCATCCAGCTCAATGACTAAACCAACTTCATGACAGTAAAAATCCAAAATGTATGGCTTAATCACATGCTGACGGCGGAATTTCAGATTCATAAAACGCTTAGCGCGTAAAATTTGCCACATGAGGTATTCTGCATCAGTGGCGGTGTGGCGCATTGATTTGGCGAAAGTGAGTAATTGGGGATCTATTTTCATTGTTATTCTCTCTCCCCCTTGCGAAGCAGTGCTTCTCATCCCA
The DNA here is from genome assembly GCF_056642055.1 of Acinetobacter sp. 129952. The sequence goes on from NZ_JBWVSU010000001.1 coordinate 398,721, forward strand.
AAGGGAGAGGGAACTTTCATTGTGACTTTAATTATTGTTATTTAATTCCAATATTGAAATTCTAGCTTAAATTTATTCTGTAATGGATGTTCCCTATCCTGAGCAAGTTTTAAAGTCCTGCTTTAAAACGAAGCGCAAGTGATGAGCAGCACTGCTGCGCAAGGGAAAGGTAATTCTAATTAAGTTAAAGCATCCCATGCCTTAAAAACATCTCCAAGCCACTCACCTTTTTGATATACATCAGGCGTTCTTTTTCCACTTTAATCTGCTGTTTAATGGCTGAAGTATCTTCATCAATCTGCTTATACAGGTCAGCAATCTGGACCTTACCCTTCGCCTTTTTTACTGCAATTCTGGTTTTCGATGACCAGACCAATCTATGGATCAATGTATCGATCTGATCTTGTAATTTCTGGCTCTGTGCATCCAAAGCCAGTTGATAAAACTTGAGTTGCTCTGCGCTTAAACCTTTTTGTGAAACATCCTGATCTTGTTCAATCTGTAGTTGCATTCTCAGTAACGTAAACAGGTCCTGCTCTGCATACGCCTCATTGGCACGTTGCAATAATTCAGTCTTCTTGATTTTTTTGACATCATTCACTTCACGGTCAGGGTGAATGATGGCAGCAATTTTTAAATATACAGTTTTCAATGACTGCTCTGCCATCGCTGCTGCCTGCTCCTGTTTTTCCTGCTGGCGTTTTAATCTGGCTTGCTCACGTGCCTGCTGAAAATGATCTGATTCCCATTCTTCAAATACTTCTGCATCTGCAAGATCTGAGGGATGCTCATTCTTAAAAAATGTTTCCAGTTCATTTATTTTCTTTTGGCTTTTTCTGAATTGGGCATGCTCGGCACGTTGCTGATAGTAAGTGAAGATTTCATTCACTTTATGGGCTTGTTGCGCAGACATTGCCTGAGAGTCTTTTAGATAATTTGCAAGGTACTGAATCTTTTCATCCAGCACCACCAGTTCTGCTTTGGAAAATGTAGTTTCCTGCATGTGCTTCCAGAGCTGTTCCAGCTGCTTGAACAGTACGCCATGCAATTCATGGTAGACCGGCATGAAGGTTTTATGCGTATATTGCTGCAGCTCTTCTTCAGCCTGTTGCCATTGTTGTAATTCCTGTTTCTGTTGCTCGATTTTATTAATCAGATGATCCAGCTTCTTCTGCTGTGGCGAAAGGGCTGTGAATGGCTGAATCATAGTTTTCAAGTCAAAGAGCATGGCAGGAGAAGGTCAAAGAAGAAATAATATCCATATTAAATCTTTCAGCTTTCGTCACAAAGTCCTTTTCAGTGTGCCCTTTCGAAATTTGTATCAGAATTAAAAAAAGCAGACCAAAGTCTGCTTTTTCGCTCTCATATTGATTATTCCAGAACCACTCGGCCATTCAATGACTGCACCGGGCGGTTGTTCGGATGCCCCATCAATTTGGCAAATTCCGAAATCTGCTTGGCAGAAGCCTGTTGAATATCTTTCAGAATCAGCCAGCGCACCCCTTCCGAACACGGCGGTGTGGTCAGCGAACCGCTAAAACGGTAATAATCCAGATTCTTAGGCAACATTGCATTCACAGGTTGTGGCGTTTTCAAAACCACTTTCTCGCCCTGCTTTTTCGGTAAACGGTTCCACATGCGTTTGAGCATCTGGCTTTCTGCACCCTGCTCAAACATCATCCCCACGACAGCCAGCTCACCTTTGGCATTGGCATGGACAAAATGGATTTCCAGTGGATAGCTTTTGCCTTTAATCAGGTTTTCGCTCGGACTATGCAAATGAAACTGCTTCAGTACAAAGATATCGCCATCCAGCTGCAATTCACCACCTTGGGCAAAGTCTACCTGCACAGTATGACCTTTATTTTCGATCGCATGAATCATGGTATTATAGCTGAACTTGAGCGGTTCCAGTTCAGCTTTTACTGTTCGCTCAATATTGATCGGTGACTGGTTCAGACCATTACAGGCCGAATATTTCTGGCTCAAAGTCGACCATTGCTCAGGCTGAGTATAATCCCAATCCGCATCTGCCCAGACCGCTGTACTTAAACCCATAACCGTTAAAAGCGTGAATATTCTTTTCACAATACATCCCTTGTTGGAAGTCAAAATCACAATTTCTAATTTAAAAACAGTTTATTAAAGTAGTGTAATCACTCTATTTTTCAGGCCACAAACTACAGATTTTTATAAAGATGAAGTGATTTGCTTACAAATTTCTAAACACTCCTAATTATTCAAAACACATTATTCAGAATATATATTGATAAATTTCAAATGGATAATACTTTTATAGATTTAAAAATAGACAGTAGAGAATGTGATCTTCTTCAAATTTAATCTGCTGATTTTTTATGCATTATTTACATGAAATCTCTATCTTATTTTCAATAGATCAAATAGCTAGATTTTTAAGTTCAAGCTTCTTTTTTAAATAGAATCTACCTTTATTCATAAACTTACATAAACACAGCAGCAAATAAAATACTGATATTGCTAGACTCGAGCCAAAGAGAAAAATGAGGATAAAGAATTTAAATGGACTGGGCGACCATATTTATAAATGACACCACCTGGGAGTTTACCGCAGAAATTTTGCTGCGTTGTGCCCTGATGTACACGATGATTATCCTGTTTTTGCGTCTGACCGGAAAACGTGGGGTACGTCAACTTTCTATCTTCGAAGTCGCTATCATTTTGAGCTTGGGTTCGATTGCCGGCGATCCGATGTTTACTGAAGATATTCCCCTGATTCAGGCAGTTTTGGTGATGTCGGTCATTATTGTCATGTATCGCCTAACTACTTGGCTCATGATGAAATATCAATGGTTCGAAGACCTGCTGGAAGGTAAACCGATTTATATCGTGGAAGATGGCGTACTGGTCGTTGAAGAAATTAAAAAAGGTAAAATGTCACATGATGAATTCTTTGCCGAAATGCGCCAGCAAGGCGTAGAACATCTGGGTCAGGTACGCACCGGTTTACTGGAAACTGACGGTAAGTTCAGTATCCTGTTTTTCAAATCGGATGAGGTTCGGCCTGGGCTGCCACTTTTTCCTAAAACCTGCTCTATAGTCCAACAGGTCAAGGCCGGGCAATTATATGCCTGCATTTACTGTGGACAGGTACAAACCCTTTCACATGCCGACCAGCAATGTCCGCGCTGTGATTCTTCGCAATGGGCCGAAACGATTGACTGTTTAAGAATAACTTAAGTCTGATTCAGTAACTGCAAATGCGCAAAAATTTCCGGCAGTTGCTGAATTTTATATCGGATATGTTCGGCATCGGCATGAAAGCCTTGCATCCATAATGCATGCATTCCGGCCTCTGTAGCTCCTTGTACATCATTAATGGGATGGTCGCCAATATACAGGCACTGTGCAGGCTGCACGCCTAGACGCTCTGCAGTGATCTGGAATATTTCCAGCTGTGGTTTGTTAAAACCCACCAACCCCGAACTGATGATCTCATCAAAATAAGGTTCAATACCCAAACCCCGAATCGTATTTAAACGGGTGTCATGTCCGCCATTGGAAACAATGGCTAGCTGATAACCTTCATTTTTTAGCTTTGTTAATACTTGCTCTGCTGCCGGCATTTCTACGGCGAAACGGCCAAACTGGCTAAACCAGAATTGGGCTAGTTCATCTATGCTCGGGGGATTTAACCAGTGTAGTTCTTGTAACAACGCATAGGCAGCCGAAGCCCCGATACTGCCATGTGTCAACAATTCCTTTTTCGGATAACCGCCATTATCAATGCGCCTTACAATCTCAATAATTTTTTCTGGTTCGACCAGTGCCAATGCTGGCGCATAATATTCTGCTAGAGAGCGGCTATAAGCTTGTGCAGTGAGATCACGATGGGTCAAGGTATTGTCGAGGTCAAATAAAACGGCTTGAATAGGCATAATTTTCAAAACGAAATGCTGAAACTTTCAATCATGGTAACAGTCCGAAACTCGTTAGATCAGACATAAAATTGCTAAGTTTTGTTGTTTTAAGCATAAAAAAAGCGATGCCAAAGCATCGCCTTTTCTTAGAGTACAAAATCTAAATTAGAATTTGTATTCTAAGCCTGTACCAACAACTGGTTGTTTAGTTTCTAAAGAACCACGCTCAAGTGTTAGATAACCGGCATAACCATATGCTTTCACTTGTTTACTAAATGCGTAATCTGCACCAACAAAGATCTGCTGTGCTTCATAATCGGCAGTATTATCTTTGAAGCTTGTAGTGTTTTGGCTGTATTGACCTTTAACTGTCCAAGCTTTTGCATTTGGAAGATTATATTCAGCACCAATTAACCAACCTTGAGCATCATCAATAAGCAAATCAACTGCTTTAGAAGCTGCATCCACATCCGCCACTTCTGAAGTTTGATAAAGAGCTTTAAGCGCTAAACCACCATCTAGATTTACACGGCCAATTGCACGAATGGTATTTGCAGCAGCAAATAAAGTACCGCCCGTTACTTCTGGAGCAGAAGCATTATCAAAACCGCGCCCTAAGAAGTTAGTCGGAATTGCTTTGTCATAAGCAACACCTGCTACAACTACTGGGCTGTCATATACTACAGAAGCAGACCAAGCATCACCTAAACCACGATTTGCAGTTTTAACTACACCTTTATCAGATTTAATTCCTGAATTTTCACCAGTTGCCAATAAAGCATTCACTTTAATAGCACCTTGAGGCAAGGCAATAGCTGGAGCTTCATACACTACAGCATTCGCTACTCGGCTTTCACCAGTGAAAATACCACTTACATCAGCACGGTTACCTACATAATTATTGAAGGTATCTACCGGGCTAGACAATTGTTTTAATGGAGTGTCATGTGCACCAATTTTTAAAGTACCAAGTTTTGCATCTTTTAAACCAACAAAACGGTTACGTTTAGACCAGTCGTCACCCTCACCATCAGAGTTAAAAGCCCATTCAATTGCATAAATTGCGCTTAGGCGATCCGTTAACTTTTCATCCCCTTTTAAACCAACGAATGAGCTATTTGAACTTAGTTCAATTACATCTTTGTCAGATACTGGTGAAGCATTGTCTTCAGGTAAATAATCAACTGTGGCATCAATCTCACCATAAAAAGTTGGTGCTGCAAAAGTTGTCCCCGCCAAAAGGCTGAATGCAATTGCTGTCGCTAACTTAGTTTTCATCAAAAAAATCCTTAATTTATTTTGTAACAAATAATACACACGGCGCTTATATTACAAAATTATTAAATTAATATTTATATATTCTATTTAGTACTTTAGGCTAACATTTAACCAAACAGTTGATTATTTAGAAATTTTATACTTTTTCTGCTACTTTCATCCATCGGAAAATTGGAATTAGACTGAAAATTGCCACGATCACGATCAGATTCAGATAATTTTGATAGCCTAAAGCATCTCCAAAAATGCCACTCAGGCTATAAAGTCCCCCACTCACCGTGGCCATCAGAGCAACCTGAAAGGTAAAATCTGTCCCTGCCAGATGCTTACGGCTGTATTGCATGACCAAGGTCAACATGACCACCAAAAGCATGGCTGAGACCATGTCTTCGGCCGCATTGATCAGATAAATGATCCAATTTTCTACTTTGTTTTGAGCTTCATACTGCGTAGCGAGCCAGGCATAAGCCATTAAGCTCAATATTTTTAGAATTGAGAAAATAATCAAACTCGAGCTGCGAGACCAGTACTTCAGACACCAGCCCGCCAGTCCGGCTCCAATCAAGGCAGTCAATGCTCCCAGCATGGTGACATAAAGACCAATCTGGCTAAAGCTCAGTCCGAGATCTACCATTAAAGGTTTTAATAAAGGCCCGGATAAACCATCGGCGATTTTAAAGGTCAATAAAACCAGTAACCAGACAGCCAAGGTTGAATCCGACCAGAAGTATTGAAAATAGGTTTTAATATTACTGAGTGCTGGTTGTTCAGAAGTTTGCGTGGTGGTTTTTAGATGATCCGGTTCTTTAAATAATAAAATGGGTAAAGTATTAAGAAAGACCAGAGCCGCCAATAATAAAAAGGTGGCTTGCCATTGCAGTAGATCTAGCAACCATAATATGGCCCCACCTCCGACAATAAATCCCAGTCGTGAACCGATGACCTGAAAGGTATTACCCCAATGCTGTTGCTCATGATTCAGAATATTGACCGCCAGTGCATCGGTCGCAATATCCTGTGTCGCGCCAATGCCATTCATCAGCAACAGCGTGATAAAAAACAGCAGTAAATACAGCGGCTGATTCAAGGCCTGAATCGGTAGAAATGAGAGCCCAATCAATACAGCAACTGACAGCCATTGCAGGGGAATAATCCAGCTACGGTAATGACCTTTGGCGATTGATCCATGTCGATCGACCCAAGGTGCCCAGAATATTTTAATCGACCAAGGCAGCATTAACAGGCCAAAGCCCCCGATATGCGCCAGCGATACCCCTTCAGCCCGCAGAATGACCGGCAAGGCATGCGTCATAAATCCGACCGGAAGCCCCTGTGCCCAATACAGCGAAAACAGTAAAATATAGATATTCCGCATATTTAGGCCAAGTCCTTAAGGTGAAAAGGCATCACCAGCATTTAAGATGCTATACATTTTGCCAATGATCCAGATTTTACAACAGTCTAATATAATAAAAAAATAAAGAAAAATTAGTTTCAGGACGAGACAAAAGCAATGGCCCAAATACGTTTCCCCCAACTCCCGCCGCATGTGCCAGCCCGCGGCAGCAAACTGAGCCGAACTTTTTTCAGGCAGCTTTTCTTGGCTCAGGGCTGGCGTCTGGAAGGAGAATTCCCCGATTTGCCCAAAGCTGTGGCGATTATCTCTCCCCATACCTCCAATATTGATGCCTGGCTAGGTTTCAATGCCCTGCTTGGTCTCGGTATTCAGATTACGATTTTTGGTAAAGACAGCCTGTTTCGTACACCGCTAAAACCGGTGCTGGAATGGATTGGTGTGGTTCCTGTCGTCCGAGATAGTCCACAAGGACATACCCGACAGATTGTAGACATCATTGAAAAATCGCAGCAGATCTGGGCCGGTATGGCACCGGAAGGTTCACGTAAGGCACCGGATAAAATTCGCAGCGGTTTTTATCATATTGCCAAGGCAGCCCATTTGCCGATTGTGATGTTTTCCTTTGATTATGATATCAAGACTATTCATATCCTGGGCGTGTACCATCTGACCGGTGATTATGAATACGACCTGGAACAGATTTATCAGCATTATCAAGGTAAATTCTCGGCCAAAAATCCAGACTGGGTGGCCAAGCCGTTACAAAAGCTTTTGAAAAAAGACTAGGCAAATACGGCTTTTTTTGATGTGATAGCCTGAATTTTGTTGATTTAATCACCAGTTTTTATAATGAAATTAGCCCGTTATGCCTTAATTGGCTGCCTTGGTTTCAGTCTTGCAGCCTGTGACAAAGCTACTAAAACACCTACGCCTGCCACGCCATTAAAAGCCCGTGAACCTGTCGTCGCCATTGCCCTCGGTGGTGGCGGTGCCAAAGGTTTTGCCCATATTGGCGTCATTAAAGTGCTCGAATCACACGGCATCAAACCGAAGATTGTCACCGGTACCAGTGCCGGCAGTTTTGTCGGCAGTCTGTATGCCAGCGGCAAATCCCCTTATCAGTTACAGCAGATTGCCCTGAATTTTAAAGAGTCGGATATCCGCGATTTAACCTTGAATCGGCAAGGGATTATTGCCGGACAAAAATTGCAGGATTTCGTCAACAAGAATGTAGCGAACAAACCGATTGAGCAGTTCCCGATTCGCTTTGCTGCTGTTGCCACTCGTCTGGACAGTGGCCGCAAGGCAGATTTTATTAAAGGCAATGCCGGCCAGGCAGTTCGCGCGTCCTGCAGTATTCCGAATGTGTTTGTGCCTGCCGTGATTGGCGGCACCAAATATGTTGACGGCGGCCTGGTCAGTCCGATTCCGGTCAAGACCGCCAAAGATATGGGAGCTGATATTGTCATTGCCGTGGATATTTCGGCACGCCCAGATGGCAATAAAGCCCTGAACATGTGGGGTGTCCTAGATCAGACCCTGAATATTATGGGACAGCAAAGCATTCATGAGGAACTGAGTCAGGCCAATGTGGTGATCCAGCCCAAAGTCGGCCATATCGGTACTTTAGACCTGAAATCCAGTAATGCGACCATTCTGGAAGGTGAAAAAGCAGCCCAGCTGAAAATTCGTGCCATTGAAAAAGCAATTACTGATTTCAAGCAGTCTCCTGCAGCACTTAAACCGCCGCGTCAGGCTAAATTTTGATGCACGATTTTTTTATATTCATCTGCGGCCGCATCTGCTACATTGAAGATCAATCATATAAAGATGATGATTAATTAAATACTTAGCGATATAGGTCACGATATGGAATTAGTTCTTGAACCTTGGCACTGGTTTGTATTAGGCATCCTTCTGATCCTGTCAGAATTACTGCTGCCCGCATTTGCTGCCCTTTGGTTCGGGATTGGTGCCGTCATGGTTGGTGTCCTGTACTGGATGTTCCCGATGATGGGACTGACCACCCAGATCCTGACTTGGATCATACTTTCTGTACTGTGTACGCTGCTCTGGTTCAAGTTTATCAAACCGCTTTCCACCGACAAGACTAAAGCGGGTCTGTCGCGTGAGGCAACGATTGGCCAGATTGGTATGGTGATTCAGATCAATCTGGATCATGGGCAAATCCGGGTACGCTTTCCCATGCCAGTTTTAGGCTCTGATGAATGGGAATGCCGAACTCTGGACCCAGTTCAGGTCGGTGACCGTGTTCGCGTCGTGGATATTCTTGGAAACGACCTGGTCGTACAACCTCACAGCACACATTATCAAAATCAATAAGGTGAATAAGCTATGTCTGGTGGTTCTATCATTGTTATCGCGTTTCTGGCCTTTGTGGCAATTACCATTTTTAAAGGGGTGCGGATTGTACCGCAAGGCTACAAATGGATTGTACAGCGTCTGGGGAAATACCATACCACGCTAAATCCTGGCCTGAATTTTGTTATTCCCTATGTAGATGAAGTTGCCTATAAAGTCACAACCAAAGATATCGTTCTGGATATTCCTTCACAAGAAGTGATTACCCGTGATAACGCTGTCCTGCTGATGAATGCCGTGGCCTATATCAACCTGACCACACCGGAAAAAGCCGTGTACGGGATTGAAAACTACTCATGGGCAATTCAGAACCTGGTACAGACTTCACTGCGTTCGATTGTCGGGGAAATGGATCTGGATGATGCCCTGTCCTCACGTGACCATATCAAGGCACGCTTGAAATCCAGTATTTCCGATGATATCTCGGACTGGGGAATCACCCTTAAGACTGTAGAAATTCAGGATATTAAACCTTCTATCACCATGCAGACCGCGATGGAAGAACAGGCCGCTGCTGAACGTCAGCGTCGTGCGACAGTCACCAAAGCTGACGGTGAAAAACAGGCCGCAATTCTGGAAGCGGACGGCCGTCTGGAAGCCTCTCGTCGTGATGCTGAAGCGCAAGTGGTACTGGCTGAATCTTCACAACGTGCAATCGACATGGTGACTTCCGCCATTGGTGATAATGAAATTCCGGTCGCCTATTTACTCGGTGAACAGTATATTAAAGCCATGCAAGATATGGCCAAATCGCCAAATGCTAAGACTGTGGTACTGCCTGCTGATGTGCTGAATACCATTCGTGGTGTTATGGGTCGCCCTAACTAATTGATCTTTTCACTTTATATATAGGCAGCCTGAGGGTTGCCTATTTTTATTCGCACAAGAAAATCTCAGCAAAAATTGTGAATTTATGGTTAAATTTCGCGTTTATTTTTGAAATCTACTGGATTTGATGTTGCCTGGCTTTCGGATTAAAGCTTTTCGCAGCTGTCTTATTCCTTGTTTCGATCTACTGTCCAACTTAAAAATGGATACCGTATGAGCTCCCTAAATCCAACCTTAATTACTTTTCTTTTCTATATTGTCGCAATGGTGGTGATCGGCCTGATGGCTTATCGCGCGACAAGCAACTTTTCCGATTACATCTTAGGGGGCCGACGTTTAGGGAGTTTCGTAACTGCACTTTCTGCAGGGGCTTCCGACATGAGTGGCTGGCTCCTCATGGGCCTGCCCGGTGCGATTTATCTTTCCGGCCTGTCTGAGATGTGGATTGCCATCGGTCTGATTATTGGTGCCTGGCTCAACTGGCTGCTGGTTGCTGGCCGTCTGAGGGTGCATACCGAAGTTCAGCACAATGCCCTGACCCTGCCGGATTATTTCTCGAATCGTTTTAACGACCAGAAGAAAATCCTGCGTATTGTTTCGGCTTTCGTGATTCTGATTTTCTTTGCGATTTACTGTGCTTCCGGCATGGTCGCAGGTGCACGCCTGTTTGAAAGCATGTTCGACATGTCTTACAGTACCGCACTCTGGATCAGTGCCATTGCCACCATCAGCTATGTATTTATTGGAGGCTTCCTGGCAGTCAGCTGGACCGATACCATTCAGGCGGGTCTGATGATCTTTGCCTTGTTGCTGACACCAATCGTGACGTTGATGGCATTTTCAGATATGTCTCAGGTAACTTTGGCACTGGAAGCTGCTCGTCCTCAAGCAATGAATATTCTGGGTGATCTGAGCTTTGTTGCGATTATTTCTCTGCTCGCCTGGGGTCTGGGTTACTTTGGCCAGCCGCATATTTTGGTGCGCTTCATGGCAGCCGATTCGGTCAAGTCGATTCCAAATGCACGCCGTATTGGCATGACCTGGATGATTCTATGTCTTGGCGGTGCAGTCGCAGCCGGCTTCTTTGGGATCGCCTATTTCCAGCAGCATCCGGAACTGGCCGCTGCAGTGAATGCCAATCCTGAAACGGTATTTATGGAACTGACCAAAATCCTGTTTAATCCATGGATTGCCGGTGTGGTGCTTGCTGCCATTCTTGCCGCAGTAATGAGTACTTTAAGCTGTCAGCTATTGGTCTGCTCAAGTACTCTAACGGAAGACTTCTATAAATCTTTCCTGCGTAAAAATGCCTCACAAAAAGAACTGGTCTGGGTTGGCCGTTTGATGGTGCTACTGATTGCCTTGCTGGCGATCTGGATGGCGGGTAATCCTGAATCTAAAGTTCTGGGTCTAGTGGCCTATGCCTGGGCAGGTTTTGGTGCCGCCTTTGGTCCGCTGATTATCCTGTCATTGTTCTGGAAACGCATGACCTTGAATGGTGCTCTGGCCGGTATGATCGTGGGTGCAGTCGTAGTTATTTTCTGGAAGAACCTGTTTGCTGACACTGGCCTGTATGAAATCGTTCCTGGTTTTATCTGTTCAATGCTGGCGATTGTGGTGGTGAGCCTGATGGGTAAAGCACCAACAGCAGAAATTACCGATCGCTTTGAAGAAGCTGAACGCCTGTATAACGAAAGCAAATAATTCTGTATCAACTAAAAAGAGGACTTCAAGTCCTCTTTTTTTATGCGGTTCCTTTAAAATTTTTTAGAAAAATAATTTTTCAATCAGCTTTTGCGCGTGAGCAGGAACTGGGTAATTTGCCTCAACTCTTCCGCCCCTTCAAAATGGTTCAAGGCATTGATCGCCTGATCATGTAATTGCTGGGCATAGGCCTTGGCCTGCTCCAAACCCATCAATGCCGGATAGGTCGATTTTTCTACCTGTTCATCCTTGCCGGCTGTTTTCCCCAACACTTCGGTATCGGAAATAATATCCAAAATATCATCCTGTACCTGAAAGGCCAGACCAATCGCCTGTCCAAACTCACGTAATTTAGGAATGGCCAGATCGGTACCCTCAAAAATAGTCACCGCCGCCATCATGATCGCGGCACTAATCAAAGCACCGGTTTTATTGCGATGAATATTTTCCAGTGCTTGCTGATCGATTTTCTTGCCTTCAGACTGCAAATCTAAAACCTGACCATTCACCATTTTCGAAGAAGCGGTTGCCAGAATCTGCATCTGCTTCAGTACAATGGAAGCTTCTACCGCTGGCCCCTGATCAAACAGACGACTGCTCAAAGTTTCAAAAGCCATAGACTGCAGGATATCACCTGCCAGCAACGCTGTATCTTCCCCATAAGCTACATGGCAGGTCGGCTGGCCACGACGTAGCAAATCATTGTCCATACACGGCAGATCATCATGGGCCAGTGAATAGCAGTGAATAAACTCGATCGCAACCGCTGCACGGCGCACTGCAGCGCTATTCTGGTTGGGTTTTAATGCGGCGGTGGCATAGCATAGTGCTGGACGTACTCGTTTACCGCCAAGCATCACAGCATGATGGACTGCCGACCTTAAAGGTTCCGGAATAGCAAAGGCTTCCAGAGCGGTCAATAAATCCTGTTGAATGCGGTGTTGTGCTTGAGTGAGTGCATGGGTTGATACGTCAGTGATAGATGACACATTCGCCTCGAATACGTAGTCCAGAAGAATAAAATGACAAGCGAATAAATGCCTGTACGCTGATCAGGCATTGTACCTAGAAATGCCTTGAATTTTCAGCCATAAATTGAATTGTTCTGCTGAAATTTGCTATTCAACATCAAATAAGCAAGTCAGAGATTTTAAACCATAAAAAAACCACCGCAGAACCGGTGGTTTTATTCAGGTTAAATGTATGCACAGCATTTAAACGAGAACATCTTCTGGTACGCGCACCCAGCCTTCCATCAAGACGCGGGCACTCCGGCTCATGATGGCCTTTTTCACTTTCCACTCACCATTTTCAAAACTTGCTTGTGCACCGACTCTCAACGTCCCGGAAGGATGACCGAAACGCACTGCTTCACGCTCTACTCCGCCTGCGACCCGGTTCACCAGTGTTCCGGGAATTGCTGCAGCTGTACCAATCGCCACCGCAGCCGTACCCATCATGGCATGATGGAGTTTACCCATAGACAAGGCACGAACCAGAATATCGGTGTCTGATTCAGTGACAGTTTTGCCACTTGAAGAGGTATAGCTACTCGGTGGTGCAACAAAGGCAATTTTTGGCGTGTGTTGTCGGGTTACGGCTTCTGCAATATTCTGAATCAGTCCCATCTGCTTCGCCGCATAGGCACGAATTGTCTCAAATTTTGTCAGGGCTGCCACGTCATTATTGATATGATCCTGAAGCTCTGTGCCCTTATAGCCGAGATCTCCCGCATTTAAAAATACAGTTGGAATGCCGGCATTAATCATGGTCACTTCGAAGCTGCCAATATTGGGCACTTCCAAAGTATCGACCAGATTGCCTGTCGGAAACATCGAACCACCTTCAGCATCGTCATCGGCTGGATCCAGAAACTCGATCTGCACTTCCGCCGCAGGAAAGGTTACGCCATCCAGTTCAAAATCACCCAATTCCTGCAATTGACCATCTTGCATCGGCACATGTGCAATAATGGCTTTCTGGATATTGGCCTGCCAGATCCGTACCGTGCATAACCCATTTTCAGGAATACGTTCGGCATCGACCAGACCATTGGAAATGGCAAATGCTCCCACTGCCGCGGTCAGATTGCCGCAGTTACCGCTCCAGTCTACAAAAGGACGGTCAATTGACACCTGACCAAATAAATAATCGACATCATGATCAGCGTGCAGGCTTTTTGACAGAATGACCGTTTTACTAGTACTGGAACTGGCACCACCCATACCATCAATCTGCTTCCCATAAGGGTCTGGACTACCAATCACGCGCAGCAAAAGCTGATCACGAATCCGGCCCGGCTGTTGTGCTGCTATAGGCAGGTCATCCAGCTTAAAGAAAACACCTTTACTGGTGCCTCCACGCATATAGGTGGCAGGAATCTTGATTTGGGCGGCAAAACTCATGAATTATTTCATCCTTTGACTTGTCTTTGTTTTCGTACGGGTTATTCAATATTTATATTCAAAGTATAGTATGTTGAAAGCAGAACTGCTTGACTGCCAGACCTTAGTATAAAAAAACGGCATTTGTGTTTTATCCAAGAAAAAAGAGAACTCGTCAGTTACACTTTCAATAAAATTAATATATTGATTCATTTATATTTTATTTCAGTTATTTATATGAATATTTTTTATCATTCCTTCAACAATATTTCATTCTTAGGATGGACTAGGCTTCTTTAGTCTGATCAATTACAATCAGCCACTTATCATTTTCCATTGTCGGGCTGAACACTTTGAATAACGAGTCTTCACAACTTCAGCGTGGCTTAAAGAACCGTCATATTCAGTTGATCGCCATGGGCGGTGCAATTGGCACAGGCTTATTCTTAGGTTCCGCACAGGTGATCCAATCTGCGGGTCCTTCTATTATTTTAGGCTATGCCATTGGGGGCCTGATTGCATTTTTAATCATGCGTCAATTGGGTGAGATGATTGTTCATGAACCTGTCGCAGGTTCATTCAGCCATTTTGCTTATAAATACTGGGGCAAATTCCCTGGTTTCCTTGCGGGTTGGAACTACTGGATTTTGTATATCCTGGTGGCCATGACCGAACTTACTGCGGTTGCGAAATATATTAACTACTGGTGGCCTCATATTCCAGCCTGGGCATCGGTATTGTTTTTCTTTATCGTGATTACACTGGTCAACCTCGGCAATGTGAAATTCTACGGTGAATCAGAATTCTGGCTTTCCATCATTAAAGTGACTGCGGTCATCTCGATGATTGTCTTTGGCCTGTATCTGATCCTGACTGCTGATGCTTCTTCAGGCGCATCTTTTACTAACCTTTGGACCGCGGGCGGTTTCTTCCCGAATGGTTTTGAAGGTCTGTTCTACATGCTGGCATTCTTAATGTTTGCCTTCGGTGGTATCGAACTCATTGGTATGGCGGCTGCAGAAGCTGAAAATCCGGAAAAAACTATTCCGAAAGCCATTAATCAGGTGGTTTTCCGTATTCTGATTTTCTATGTCGGTGCCTTGACGATTCTGTTGTCACTCGTGCCTTGGAATCAGCTTGAGCTTGGTGGTCTGGACAAAAGTCCGTTCGTGATGATTTTCAGCCAGCTTGGCATTGACTGGGCAGCACACTTACTGAACTTTATTATCCTGACAGCAGCATTGTCTGTATATAACAGTGGTATGTACGCCAACAGCCGTATGCTCTATGGTCTGGCTCAACAAGGAAATGCACCTAAAGTCTTCATGAAAGTGAATAAGCAAGGTACGCCAATTCCTGCTGTATTGTTCTCTGCCGCGCTGATTTTTGGCTGTGTACTACTTAATTACTTCGTGCCTGAAGATGCCTTAAGCCATCTGATTTACATCGTAGTCGGTGCATTGGTATTGAACTGGGCCATGATTACGCTGACCCATCTCAAGTTCATTCAGAGCATGAAAAAGCTAGGACAGAAGACTTCCTTCCCTGCGCTGTGGTCTCCAGCGGGCAATATTCTGGTTCTTGGTTTTATTCTTACGATTCTTTACATCATGTGGACGCAAGGATTCCAGGAATCTATTTTGATGATCCCGCTTTGGATCGTGGTCATGTTCGGTCTGTTTAAGTTACTTAAGCCTAAAAATACCTAGACAACTCCTGTAGCTATGAGTCCTTAAAAGTTATTGCTTCGGCAATAACTTTTTTTTGTATTTTTTACAGTACAATAGCCTTCTTTTCGCGCCCTTAGCTTAACTGGATAGAGCAGTTGCCTCCTAAGCGACCGACGTGGGTTCGAGTCCCGCAGGGCGCACCAAATCAACAACAAAATATACAACATCTTAGCTTTAAACTTTTTATATACAATAAGTTATATCAAAAACATAATGAGATATAGCAAAATATATAAGGATATAGTTGCAAGTTATAAGGATATATATGAGGATATATTCAATTCTATCCACTTTTATATCCTCATTCCTATTATGGCCAAGCACATAACACCTCTATCAGATTCCAAATGCACAAGCGCCAAGCCACAAGATAAAGACTATTCTTTATACGATGGCCAGGGCTTAATTCTATTTGTACGAAAAAGTGGCACTAAGGTATGGCGATATAAATATAAAAAAGCCAATGGCAAAGATGGGTTAATGACTCTAGGCAACTTCCCTGCATTAAGCCTCAAATCTGCAAGGGATAAACGCCGTACTTATGAACAGCTGCAGGCGGAAGGTATAGATCCTATCGAATATGAAGAAATCCAAAAATATAAAAAGGACAATTCTTTTAGTTTTGAAGCCATAGCACGTGATTGGCATAAGGAATATAGCAATACAGGCAGATGGATACCTGATACCGCAAACAAGGCATTAAGGAACTTAGAAGACTATGTATTCCCCTTGATCGGGGACAAGTGTATTGATGAAGTGAAACCGAGAGATTTAGTTATGGTTTTGCGGTCAATTGAGGAAAAAGGATTTGCTGAGGTACTCAAGAAAACAAGACAGAGATTTAGCTCAATTTTTGCTTATGCAATATCAAGAGGCCTACTTGAAGAAAACCCATCCTATTTTTTAAAGGACGTATTTGTTAAGACTAACAAGGCGAAGCACTACCCACAGTTGCCACTTGAACGACTGCCGGAGCTACTGCAAAGATTGAGTAATGATACCGGTTACCCATTAACACGATTATGTACGGCGTTTACATTACACACCTTTGCACGCTCTAGTGAAATACGTTTTGCTCGTTGGTCCGAGTTCGACCTTATAAAAGCGATATGGACCATTCCACCAGAGAGAGAGTTGATTGTAGGGCAAAAGTTTTCCAATCGTGGTGCCAAAATGAAAACAGAACACCTGATACCCCTATCCGCTCAAGTCATTTCCATTCTTAATGAGATTCATACCTACAGTCACATGACTAAAAATGTCTTTCCTAAAAACGGCGACCCTCAAGGTTTTATTAGTGAGACAACTATTAATAATACTTTGCGCCGTTTAGGGTATGACACTGATAATGAGGTATGCGGGCATGGATTTAGGGGTATGGCTTGTTCTGCATTAGTGCAAAGCACATTATTTCAAAAGGAAGCTGTTGAAAAACAAATGAGCCACCAAGAACGTGACCAGGTACGTCTGGCATATACGCACCAGGCAGAATACCTGGAAGAACGAAAAGTGATGTTGAACTGGTGGAGTGACTATCTGGATGCAAATCAAAACGGCTTTGTAAGTCCTTATGACTTTACCCAGCAGATTTTAAGCAAAGATGTAATTAACTTCAAATACGCAAAACTAGCTAAGTGATAAGTTAAATAAAGGCTGAGAATCAAATGAGACACCCAAAAAAGAAAATTGTTTTGCCAAGTTATTTAAAATTAGAGAATTATGACGGAATGGATAGACTGTCCGCTTTAGGATGGTTGTTTCAATTAGAAGCAAGATATCAACTATATTCTTCTCTTGATGGCTTTATAGATAGTAGCCACTCTTTACCTACAGAAGAAAAAAAGAATTTTCTGAATTTAATTATAAAAGATTATTTTGATAACCCATTTAAATTAGACAGAAAATACACGTTTTTTTCAAAGTATCACAATGAATATGTTGATATTTTTATATATGCTGAATATGAAAAACTGCCAAGAATGATAGTTTCTGGTGCGATTAGACCCATGACGGCAAATGATTTTCATCAGAATTACGAGCTTTATGGGGGGCTTTTTCAGGATGATCGAGATAATGAACCTTTTTTTAAGAAAATAATTCGATATGACTCTGATTTTGAACATATAAAATCAGTACCTATGTATATAGATTTAACGCTTTCGGATAAAACACTAGAAGAAGAATTTAAAAGAAATCTGGCTAACCTAAGAGCGGAAGTAAAAGAAATTCAGCCATTACAGAAAAATGTGGATAATTATAAGTTGGCAGATTGGGCTTCTTATAAACTACTTGCTTACATCGACTTGTATTTATGGTCTTGTATAAATGACATTACTTTGAAAAAACCCGCACTAATCAGAGCACTTCAATTGAATTATAGTGATAGTACCTTACGAAAAACTATTGATTCGATAGTAAGCCGCTTATTCAACTCTCATGGAGTTAAAGGTGAGGACTTTAAATCCCCAAGCCAGTTGTTTGAGGAACTATCTATTTTAGCTTTGTTAAATTCAGAAATCTCTTAGTAGTTTTTCCGGAATTTTATATAGCGAACTCAATCCGCATTTTTTTATCAATTTTCTAGAAAATCCCCATATTCATACATATATGGGCATTTTTATGACTATCAAACCTATTCGCATTCAATTCAAAACAACTTGCGAGCTACTCGATATAAGCCGTGAATCATTGCGCCACATTCAGCGCACAGATAAAACTTTCCCGAAAGCAATCAAGATTGGAACGAGCAAACAAGCGCCAGTGTATTTTGACTATGCCGAACTTATAGAGTGGCATAACAATAAAAAGCAAAGCCTTGCAATACTGGAGGCTTGAGCATGACTAATAACACCCAATTGCAGCAAGTTTTAGACCATTTAAAACAATTCAAAACCATTACACCAATCGAAGCATTAGAGAGATACGGATGCTTTCGTTTAAGCGATGTCATTCTGCGTTTACGCAAAGCAGGCTATGACATTGTGACCCTTCGTGAGCGCAATAAGTCGGGCATTGGCAGACATGCACGTTATCAACTTATCAAGCAGGCAGCAGCATGATGAAAAGTGTATTTTTGGACTTGCTCAAGGGTGTATTTATAGGCTTCTGCTTTATTGTATTTTGCATTTTTATTGCAACGTACAGCAGTTCTGTTTATTCTAATACCGTTCACCCTCATGGTGAACTAGCTTTGGTCGGCTATAAAAGTAACATAGGCGCACAGTCCGAAAGGGCTTTTTTTGTGCGTAATATCTCTATGCGCTCGCATGTTATGGCGGAGCTGGAGAGGGACACCTTCGGGTGTGCAGGTTCCCTATGTTGCCTGTCGACCAACCCTTTTCAGCTTTGCCACCCTCACTTGGTCGTGACTGGCAAGGCTTCTATTAAAAACATAGGAGCGCATTAATCATGCCTAAATACACCTTAAATAAAACCGCTCAAAACCATTTGGAAAATGCTGTGATAAATGCAGGGGGTATAGCATGAATGCAAAACTCCCTTACGATAAAACTGCAACTGCTTTTGCGGTCAGTACCGATCCAGTGTCAGGCTTTAAAACCGAATATCATTCACTTGAAGATTTTATAAAAGGCTGTATTGATGAACAGAGCTTTAAAGTAAAGCCTGAGAGCTTTATTTGTTCTGAATTACCACAATATAACTGTGAAGAATGCATAGCTCTCCCTTATGTAAATCCTCAGCAATT
The DNA here is from genome assembly GCF_056642055.1 of Acinetobacter sp. 129952. The sequence continues at coordinate 417,989 of NZ_JBWVSU010000001.1, forward strand.
GGATGAAATTGTAGGCTACGCAATCAGAGGTATTGCAAAAAAATACAATACAGATCAAACACCACACAAAGAAATTGATTCTCGGAAAGTATCTTTTTGGATTGGTAAAGCTGGAGTGTTTGCAAGCAATACAAATAAAAAATATATGTCTTATGTATTGGGTACTGACGATATAAATTTATTTGTAAAACTTGCGAAGGCTGGAGAGGCCATTGTGTTTCATGAGGATATTGATACAGCGTATCAGATTATAAACAATGGTATGCCTGAAACAATATTTATAATGCTAGTAGGTGAAAAAATTCCTCTCCATCATGCTGAATTGTTTATCTATGTAGATCAGGATTTTAACAAACTAACTCCAAATTCTATTAAGACATTCTTATCTAAAAAAAAACAGCAAATCATAGAATCAATTGAATTTGATTCTCTTGAGCAATATCCAAAAGATGAACCAGCCAAGCAACTACAAGCCTCTAGCCAGTGGGGTAAATGGAAAGAGCCGAAAGAGATTAAGGCAGAACTCTCTCCAGTCTCACCGCTCACGAAAGGAATGCTTCCTTATGACTTGGACGAATACGTCAGAGATGAAGCGAACCGAGCCGATAATATGCCGCCTGATTTTGTAGCGGTCTGCACACTAGTTACATTGTGTTCTGTGGTGGGCGCACGAGTTGGGATTAAGCCAAAGCGGTTCGATGATTGGACAGTGATTCCAAACTTGTGGGGCGGTATTATTGCGCCACCCTCTAGTAAAAAATCCCCTGCTTTTAATGCTGGCACGTATGCGCTAGACAGGCTTGTTGTAAATGCAAGAAAGGATTATGACGAAGCGCTGAAAGAATATGAAATATCGTCATTAGTGAAGGAATCCAGCATAAAAGCCTTGAAGGATAAGTTAAAAGATGCTGGCAAAAAGGCAGATAAAGAAAAGCAAAATCAGATCGCCAGTGAACTAAGAGAGCTGCAAGATGAAGCCAGGGGTGAGCCAATTTTGAAGCGCTACAAAACCAATGATGCTAGTCCCGAAGCATTGGCAGAACTTGAAAAGCTTAACCCGAACGGCATTCTTGTGTGCCGTGATGAATTAGTCGGGCTTTTATCCTCACTAGATAAAAATGATAGTGATTCAGGCCGAGCGTTTTTTCTTGAAGGTTGGAATGGAAATAAGCCGTATGAGTTCGACAGAATTATGAGAGGAAACGGATTTATTGAGAATCATTGTTTATCAGTCTTAGGTGGAATCCAGCCTGACAAGCTAGTGGCATACCTTGAACCAAGCATTAAGGGAATGGGCAATGATGGCTTGTTACAGCGCTTCCAGCTACTTGTTTATCCTGACACAAGCAATTGGGCATACCGTGACGAACCCCCCAATAAAGACGCACGTAACGCGGTCTTTGAGCTATTTCAATCGTTAGACAATCTCACTACTAACGCAATTGTACGGATCGGTGCCAAACCTGCGGATGAATATAACCCCCGACCATATTTTAGATTCAGTGAGGAAGCTCAGGAACTATTCATTGCATGGACTACCCATCTGCACAGTGAAGTTATAGCAAGTGAGGAACATCCAATCATCATCCAACATTTAGATAAATATGGAAAATTAATGCCAGCACTGGCTTTGATATTCCACCTTATTGATGGCGTACAGTTGGGGCATGTTGGTGATGTAAGTAAGCGCTGTGCTGAGATGGCTATCGACTGGTGTAACTATCTGGAAACTCACGCCAGGCGCATTTACGGTCTTGTTCTTCAGAGCACAACAATGAAAGCAGGCACATTGTGTCAGAAGCTAAAAAATCTCAAAGATGAAGATTGGCGTATTAAGGGTTTTACCCCAAGACAGGTACAACAGAAGAGCTGGAAAAGTCTAACAAATGCCGAAGCGGTTAGTGATGCTTTGGATATTTTAGTAGATAGTAATTGGCTATTACTAGAGGAGATAGAGCCGACTGTTAAAGGTGGCAGACCATCAAAGCGCTATTGGATTAATCCTAGAATTTTTTAAAACACCTAAAACCTACACTACGAAACCTACGAAACCTCATTTTTAGTTATGTAAATCTTGCTAATTCATCATTAGAAAGCAGTATTTATTTTTTCAAACGTGCCACAAATCATACTACAAAACCTACGAAACCACCTTTTTATCAGTTTTGTAGGTTTTGTAGTGTCACTTGGGGATATTTCAGGAAATATTATCCAACAAGAATGCTGTATTTTATATATCCAATATCCTAAATTTACTTTGAGCAAAGCCGAAATACTTTATTTTTACTAGCATAAACTACCAAGAAACAGGCTCAACACGAGCCTTTTTTAATACCTAGCATTTAATCCGTATATTAATAATATAAAACAATAGCTTATATAGTTTTCAACCGAAAACTTAGGGTTGTTTATGCTGTTTAGGGAAACAACCCCATGATGCATGTCAGTAAAAGATATTTTTTCTAATAAGGGATTGGCAAAATATCACTATTATAAGGTGTGAAATTAGCTATCAAACAATTAGAAATATTTTGCATCACGGAATTGAAAAAGCCCCATGCTTATTGGTAAGCATAGGGGCTTTTCAGCGATGATAGAAGTTAAAACTTGAGTAACATTATCATAGTTTAACCACGGTTAAATCAATAAGAAAAACTAACTACAAAGATAAAAACGTATCTAAAAAATACATTTACATATTTTTTCATCTCTAGCTTTGAACAGAATTAACTATCAATCATATAAAAGAAATCATCTTCTGAAATTACGACTATATCTTGCCCCTTTTTAATTAATGCCAGCGCTTTTTCTTCTTTTGAACTCATGCTTTTACCATTTAATTTAGCCACATCCTGCTGGCCTTTAACTAAATAGTTTGTTTTCTTAGTAACTCCTTTACCCACATCAAAACCAAGCTGAGAAGCAAGAATACTTGCATCCATCCGTGGCATTCTCAGCTCTCCGGTAAAGCACAATACGTCACCAAACCAATCCCCATCAGGGTTACCGCCGTCAATAATTATATTAGTGGGACTTCGACCTTCAGCCATTTTACCGGTAGAGATCAATGAGCTGATTTTTCTCCGCACTAGGGAATGACAATCTTCCAATTTCATCTGTTTAGCGTTTAAAGCAGCTACTAATACCTGCCCTGCTGCAATCGCATCTGCTACAGCATCGTGGTGATTTTCGATCTGGATATCATTTAGCCTACATATATTAGCAAGGCCATAACCACTGTATGCGACTTTCTCCCAGGTCCTACGAACGATTTTTGTTATATCGAGCCATTGGTAATCTAATTGATCAAAATTCCGTGTCAGCGCTACCTGATCGAATGTAGTATAAGTTCCTACTACTGAGCTCCCTATAAGCCGATCCAGCTGTTCTTTGACTTCACAAATTAAAGGAGCTCCGTCAACATCGTCCTCGGATATTCCATGAATTTGGATGTTCATCCAATCAAAATAAGTTTGAGGATTAATTAAAGATCCCCAGCTTTCAACTAGTTCACCATCTTTAAATACGGCGACCCCAATTTGGCAGATTGATTTTGGATCAGAGTTCGCCGTCTCCACATCAAGTGCTACAAAATCCATTCTATTCCCTTTATTTTTTCACGTTATTAAGTGTTATAAAGCGAAAATACATCATATTAGAAATTTAATCACTACCTAGGATAGTCCTTAGAAACTCTATAGACGGCCTTAAGGTTAACGTATAAGAAAGGGAATAAATTAAATAATGAAAATGCAAGATCCTAAGCTTAATACTTTCACTATGCTATGCATGCGTTACGTATCGCTAGTTGTCCAATTGGGCACTATTGTAGAAGATTACTTTACTCACATGGACGTGAAGACGGCACGTAAAAAAGCTAATTTTCATCAGTTGCCCTTCCCAACATTTAAGTTAGAGCCATCAGCAAAAGCGCCGTGGATGGTCAGACTCGAAGATTTCGCAATCTATTTAGATAGGCAATATGCACTCCATCGACAAGACTATGATGCTATGAATAGGTAATTACTCATATTCTTACTAATCACAAATAAAATTTTGAATAATTTAAAATATATAGCTAAATATGCAAAAATACAGTTGTTGGAAAAATTGAGCTTAAATTCAATTGATTCTGAAAAGTAGTAATAATCAAACCTTTTTGATCTTTACCATTTCAATTGACAATTTTGATTGTAGAAAGCGTTGTAAATTGAATTCAATGGAAGTGAGATTTTGAAGGATTATTAAGTATTTATTGATATAGGGGCAACTAAAGCATGGCAGGTGGAGAAACAGCACGTATCACTGAGATAGCGGAGAGGTTATCCAATGAAATTTTTAATTTCTTCAAATGGAAAACATTGCCAGTTGGTTTGATGAATCAAAATTTTGATTGTGTACATAAAGAAGAACATGTCGTTTTAAAAGAAAAACAGATTGAAAATTTAAAAGCAGAATTTGATCAAAAGTTAATTGAAGCAAAAAAAACAGCAACTAAAGATGAAGAGTGGCAAGCATTAGAAGCTTCCCAAACAGCAATTTTAAAAGAGATGGAAGGTAAGAAGAAGAGTGAACTATCTAAAACACATCCAGTAGATGCTGTATTTTTCTATACAGACCCATATACTAAAAAACAGATTTTTTTTAATTGTGATTTAAAAAGTTACAAGCAAGGATCTATTACCACTACAGCTTTGCGATCAACGTTATCCTCACTATCTCAGACTATTCAATGTGCCCGGGATTCAGAAGAATGGAATACGAGATATAACTGCGAATTTAGTGGTGAAATAAGAGGATTACTCTTTCTATTAAATCATGATGGTAAATACACCACTGATCTCCGAGACTTGTTTAAAAAGAAAGAAGGTGCTGAAGAACAACGGGTTGTTATTGATAATCTAAAAATACAGCCAAATCAAATGATACATATTATTGACCCTAGAACTGTTTGTTATTTAGATACTATTAGAAAAGATACAGCTTATCTTACTTCAATTAATAAGTTCCCTCACCCACGATCAGATTGGTTTTTTTTCTACCCTGATTTGAAAATAAGTAGGCCAATTCCTGATACCACTAATAGTCCAGCAACTATCGAAATGATATTAGGCCCATTTTTAGTTATTAAGTATAAAGAATTTGAAAAAAATGATGAGACTGGGCGAGAGAAAGAAGGTTTCTTAATTTATTACAAATTAGCAGGTGCTTCTAAAGAGGAGTTTTTATTCTTTTTAGATACACTTTCAAGTTATCAAATTTTCAAACATAATATCAATATTAATATTCGAATGATTAATTCAGACCCTCACCCTCAATTTGAGGAGAATTTTCACAACGCCATCACTCACTATATAGAGAACTGGCAGCTAAACGAAGAATCTTCTAGAATCTTTAAAAACATTAACTTTTCTTTAGTTGAAAATATTTCCACCAGATTCCTAACAGCCCCAATTCTCTATAGAGAGCTTTCAAATGATTAATTCTAAAAATATTATATGCCCTGATGATAAAGATATATACACCACTCTACAGAGCAATAATATTAATAATAGTGTATTAGAAGATTTATTCCTGAATCATTATACACTTACTAGTAATAGAGGAAACCGCGAAAATAGAGCATTATATTTTTCTCGCTCTCCGTTATCATATGATGATTATTTGACAATAAAAAATACTTTTGACAAAGAGAAACGTAGGAAAGAGACCACAAAAGGCATACTACTTGGAACTAATTTATCCTTTGCAGATATTAGAGATCATTTAGAAGCTGAAAAAAATATATTAATTGATTTAAATCATACTTCTGATTTAAAAATAATACCAGTGGGAAATAAAATAGTTATTAAGGTAGATTATATTGTTTATGATTTTTCAAAAAACCTGTTTAATGGTCAGGATCATTTATCAACTGAAATTATTTTAAATTTTGATAGAAATTCTCAAGTGTTTATTGAATCTACAAATGATAAAAATGTAGATAAATGGCAAAGAAAAATTATCGATATCATTCAAAAAAACACAGAGAAAGATTCTTACAAAGAAATTGAAATTTCCCTATTTGGCATACATGATCAGGAAAAAAAATTAAAATTTTTCTCTGATTTAATTGAAAATATACCTGGTTTTACTTATCAAACAGTAGTAGATATTTTTGTTAGCAGAAAAAAGGAAGATAATAGTCCTGCTGATGAAACTGAAGAGGAAGAAGATACAACAGAGGATGTGAATCGATATATTAAAAAAGCATCATTTAAAGGGTCAAAACTTTTAGATTCGGAAACAGTTCTTAAGTTACTTGAGAAACACTATCATATATATCGCATAATATGGCAGGCGAGTGATAATACTAAACCAAATGAAATATATCAATTTGAAGTGAAATTTAATAATCCTGAAGATTGTACAGATTTTGCATATTCAATTCATGGAAAATTTGTTGATAGAAAATCAAAAATATCTGTTGTACCATTTGATGAAACAAAACCTATAACTTCATTAATATTTCAACAAGCAAGAGGCTTAATGGACCAAATTAATCTGGAAATCTCCAAAACCCCAGATACCTCTGTACCAGATTCTCAGTCAAATTCAGAGTCATAATTATTATGAAAAGACTAAATTTTTATAAATTGAATTTAAATAAAGACTTTTTAAATTTTAAAAAGTCTATTTTATCATCTACTCAAAGTAATTTAGAGGAAGGCTATATCAATCCACTAGAAGTAGGTGAAGACTATCTGCATGCTATTTTTTATAAAAAAATACTTATTAATGAAAGAATTCTTAACCCTTTAGGAGACTATGAAAGTATTAATTATTACACCTATCAAAATATTGAATTTTTCATTTTCATTAAAAATAAAATTATAACTCTAGCAATTCTTAATCAACCCAAAAGTTTAAAAAACTTTATTTCTTTTTTAAAAAAGAAAGATAGTTTATTTTTTTCCCTAGGTAATTATTTAATTGATATTGAAAGAGCCATCAAAGACCGTCCTTTCAAAATATTAAAGGCAAAATTCATTGATGTAGAGTTATCAACTAACTCTTTTGCTACAATTGAAATCAATTCAAATAACAATGCTTTAACTGATTTCCAATTACTTGATATAAAAGGAAAAAGCGAATTAGTCAGAGTAAAATTAATAGAGGAATATAAAAATATATTAATAGAGTCAGAATTTACTAATAAAGCTAATTTTTCAGTAAAAATAGAGCATTTAGATTACAATCTAATTCACCATCTATATGAAAAATATATAATACTGTGAAATATTACAATATTCTAAGATGCTAATTATATAACTTCTATGAAACAAAATCCTTCTTGGAGCTACTGTTATTTATAGAATTAAATTTTAATATATGATTAGCCACCTTTTTTATAATCTAGATACTACTCTTCAAAATTTACCCAAACTGGTTGAGTTAAATACTGCTTATCAGACTCAAAGAGTAAACATATAAATAGTCTATGCTTAGTGATCTCTTCAGCTACTTCGACGGCACTTTCTATTGACTGGAAAACTTTAGCCAAATCCGGGATTTTTGTAAAAGCAGTGTTGACCATAGTTTCTGGTTCTTCAAATATGCTTAAGAATTCCCTGTATCCGGCAAATGAATCACATACCCTTTAAACTCGCTGTCCTCAGGAAGATTAAGACGTTTCTTAGCTTCCTTGATTGTTATTCTGTTACCCTCTAACTTGCGTTCTTGTGCATGTTTGATGCGTTCTTCACGCGATCTCCTTTGCTTTGCCTGGCCCATTAGTATTTCTTTCTTTTGATGGTTTGTCTTTATGGTTGCTTATGAGTATCTGACTTTAACGACGAGCTATTTAAATTATTAACTCCCCTAGCCAATCCAATAAATTTTTTACTCCTTCCTCATATTAATAGAAAACCTATTCAGATCAACTGGGAGTTAAGGCCAGACAAGGTTCTATCTTTAAAAAGATTTAAGCTAAAAACTGCTAGGATGAGTACCTTGAAGAATAAGGATACAAATGAGGATACAAAGTAATCTAGAAAATAGATAAAACCACAATGTACAAGGATTATAGAGCCTTGTTCTATCCCCGCAGGGTGCACCATCCTTTCAAAATGTGATCTATACTTCAAAAAATTAGCGTTAATCTTCATATTTTTAGAATATTTTTTATACAAAAAATCATTTTTTCTTCATTATTTTATTTCTATTACTTTCAAATACTTATTTCAAAATGAGGCTATTTTTTGGTGTAAAAACTCTATTTTGATGCTTTTTTAGACTAATTAGTTTTTTCTAGAGCATTTACTCTTATTTTAATTGTGCTATTTTTGTCACATGGAGTAACAAATGATTGCGGATAAATACCCGAAATCTCCAAGAATTAAATAAGTGCAAACAACAACGCTAGATATAAATTTGTACCTCAAGGAAAGACGTAAATGAAATTAAAAACATTAACTAGTGCAATGATTCTTGCAACTGTACCAATGACGGGTGCATTTGCTGCGGCAATGGACCGTTCAGGCCAATCAATTGCAGCCTTCCTGCAACCAGGTAATTACTTTGAAGCAGGTATTTCTGTCCTAGACCCAGATGTATCTGGTAAAGAAGCTGGAACAAGTGATACTCGCCGTAATATTAGTGATATGGCGGGTGATTATTATTTTCCAAGTGCTGCTTTAAAATTTCAGCCAACCAGCAAATTTTCAGTTGGTATTTTATATGACCAACCGTTTGGAGCAGATGCTACCTATACAGGTAATAACGTATTTGTTTCCGATTCTACGAATACAATTTTAGCTCCTGACGCGTTAGCAGATATTCGTGACTCAACTATCGAAACAAATGTAGCCGCAAACCTTCCTGGAGCACTAGCAGCCAACTTGACTGCTGGAGTAAATGGTGAAGTAGCTAGACGTGCAGCTGCTTTAGTTGCAGCAGGCCAGGCACCCACTCAAGCTATTGCAGAGCAAGCTATTCGTGGTACTCCAGGCGCACTTGATGCTATTACGCAAGGCGTAACAAATGCAATTACTCAACAAGTAACTAATACTGTTACTTCAACAGTCGATGCTGGGTTAGCAAATATTAATGGATTACTTGGCACTGGTAACACTAGCGTAGAAGTAGATACTCAAAATTTATCATTTATTGCAGGTTTCCAACCAACTGAGAATTGGAATATTTACGGTGGCGCAGTTTACCAAACGATCAAAGGTAATCTTTCATTACGTGGCCAGGCTTACAGCTTATACAATGGTTACGATGCGTCTATTCCAGAAGATAGCTCTGTAGGTTGGTTAGCCGGTCTTGCTTATCAAATTCCTGAAATTGCATTAAAAGCATCTATTACTTATCGTTCTGAAATTGACCATGATGTTAATATGAATGAAAGTATTCCAACCTTACCAGCTTTAGCTTTGCTCCCAAATGGGGCCGCAGCAGCAGCAGCTATTGCAGCAGCAAGTGGTGAGACAAAAATTACTACTCCACAGTCTGTAAACCTTGATTTCCAAACAGGTATTATGGCGAATACTGTAGCTTTTGCGAATGTTCGCTGGGTTGAATGGTCTAAATTCTCAATTCAACCTTATAAATTTGGTCTAATATCAGAAGCAGTTGGCCCTATTGTGGATCGCCCAGATGGCTTCAATCTTGTTGAATATGAAGATGACCAAATTTCAGCAACTGTAGGTGTGGGTCGTAAATTTAATGATCTATGGGCTGGTAACGTATCTGTAGGTTGGGACTCTGGTGCAGGTAACCCTGTATCTACACTTGGTCCAACTGAAGGTTATTGGAATGTAGGCTTAGGTCTTCAGTACAGTCCAACACCAGCTACTTTCATCGCGGGTGGTGTTAAATACTTCATGTTAGGTGATGCAAAAGCACAAACAGGCGCGCAAGCTGGTAGTTCTGAATACGTCGCTGAATTTGAAGACAATAAAGCATGGGCATATGGCTTAAAAATGGGTTACCGTTTCTAAGATATCCTTAATAAAAAAACCACCTTCGGGTGGTTTTTTTAACTTTTTTACTCTATTTTTATTCACTTGCATATCATTCGATTATTTTAGCACCAATTAAAATTAACAGAACTTCAATCCTTTCACATTATTTAAAGTTAATTTAATCTGATATTTTTCATATATTTATACCAATAAAATTAGTATAAAAACTCTAATCAAGCTCTTTCCTTAACCGCCTTAGTTCATTTCTTCAACAGAGCTGAGTATTTACTCTTTTTAAAATTATGTTACTTTTCCTGCACATTTTTGTTACAGATGGCATCAGGGAACGTACCATGAAGCTCAATAAAATTTATTCTGCTATTTTACTTAGCACTTTACCTCTTTCTGCAGTTCAAGCAGCTGGCCTAGACCGTTCTGGTCAATCTATTTCTGCTTTTTTACAGCCGGGTAATTATGCTGAAGCAGGTATTACTGTGATTGATCCTAGCGTATCTGGAAAATCTATTCCTCAACTAGGTAATGAATCTATCAGCGACATGGCAGAAGACTACTACTTTCCATCTGCTGCTATTAAAGTTCAAGCAACTGATAAAATATCTTTAGGTCTGATTTATGATCAACCTTATGGTGCCGATTCAATTTATCCAACAAATAATGTAAGTTTTTCACAAGTAAATCCTCTTAGTACTCAACGAGAAAGCACTCAAGTAGAAGTAAAAACTAATAACCTTACAGCTTTAATCGGTTATCAACCAACTGAAAACTGGAATTTTTATGCTGGACCTGTTTGGCAAACTGTAGAAGCTAAAATTGCATTACGAGGTGCAGCTTATGGAAATTCGGGCTATGATATTAAACTTGATGAAGAAGAAGCTTGGGGCTGGCTTGCTGGTTTCGCTTATCAAATCCCTGAAATTGCTTTAAAAGCAGCTATTACTTATCGTTCAGAAATCGATCATGAGGCAAATTCAACAGAGAGCTTTGGATTTGGAACTATTGCATCGCCTCTTTCACCAGATGTTACAGCTACAACACCTCAATCTGTAAATTTAGATCTTCAAACAGGTATTGCAGCAAATACTTTAGCCTTTGCTAACGTACGCTGGGTAAATTGGAGCCAATTTGCAGTAACACCTAATTTATTAAAATTACGCTCAGGTAGTAATTTGATTGACTACTCAGATGATCAATGGTCTGCAAATGTTGGTGTTGGCCGTAAATTTAGCGACAAATGGTCTGGCTCTGCTTTAGTAAGTTATGACTCAGGTGCAGGTAATCCTGTAACAACACTAGGACCAACCGAAGGTTACTGGGGTGTAGGTTTAGGTGGACAATATAGCCCAGCCGAAAATTACTTTATTCAAGCAGGTGTTCGCTATATGTGGTTAGGTGACGCTGAGGCTAAAGCAGGCCCTAATGTTGTAGGAGAGTTCACCGATAACACTGCAATCGCATATGGCATGAAAATCGGTTACCGCTTCTGATTTTTTGATAGATTCAATAAAAAAGGCGCTTATAGCGCCTTTTTATTTACTTAAATTCTTTAAGCAGGGATATCACGCACTGAAGCATTACGAATTGCTTCTTTTAACGCATCATAACCACGAATTGGCGGGAATTGCGGGAATTCAGCAATCACATTTTCAGGCGCATCAAATAGGAAACCATGGTCTGCCTCACCTAACATTGTAGTATCGTTATAAGAATCCCCTGCCGCAATCACACGGAAATTCAAACCATGCAGTGCTTTAACAGCCTGACGTTTTTGATCTGGCTGACGAAGTTTATAGGCTGAGATCATGCCCGCTTCATCCGTTTCCAGTTTATGACAGAAAATCGTCGGCCAATCCAGTTGCTTCATCAATGGATGTGCAAATTCATAGAAAGTATCTGAAAGAATAATTAATTGAAAATGCGTACTCACCCATTTCACAAATTCTTTTGCTCCTGGGAATGGACCCATTTCTGCAATCACTTCCTGAATATCGTTCAAGCCTAAACCGTGCTGTTTTAAAATATTCAGACGTTGGGTCATCAGTACATCATAGTCAGGAATGTCACGAGTCGTCGCTTCAAGCTCTTTAATACCGGTTTTTTTGGCAAAGTTAATCCAGATTTCTGGAACCAACACACCTTCTAAATCTAGACATACGACTTCCATGAACATTCCCTCTAAGTTGTATTGAAAAAATTTTGCACTATCATAGCTGAAGAAACAGATTTTGCACTGTACTTTTTTAAATCTATTTTTTTAATAAGTATTTATTTTTTAGTGATAAGTCAATTAAATCAATTCTATTAAAATAGATGTGAAATTAACTAATATAGGCCATGTCCTTTCCAAGCCTATATCGCCAGGACTCTCATGACCATCATTCCTACTATTGATCGTATTGATGCGCTTGCATCTGAATATGCAGATAAATCGCCCAATGAAATTTTGGCACTTGCACTAGGCCAGCAAGGTGAAATTGCGATTTCATTTTCTGGTGCTGAAGATGTTGTATTGATTGATATGGCATCGCATCTCGGTAAACCGTTCCGGGTATTCAGTCTGGATACTGGCCGTCTACATGCAGAGACGTATCAGTTTATTGAACGAGTGCGTAAGCATTATAATATCGAGATTGAAATCTGCTTCCCTGAAACGGATGCAGTACAAAATTTAGTGACCACCAAAGGTTTATTCAGTTTCTTTGAAGATGGCCATCAGGAATGTTGCGGTATACGCAAGGTTCAACCGCTACGTAAAAAACTGGCCACGCTGGACGGCTGGATTACCGGTCAGCGCAAAGACCAAAGTCCGGGTACACGCAATGAAATTCCAGTGGTTCAGGCCGATCCAGGTTTTTCCGGTCCGGGAAAACAGTTGATCAAGTACAATCCTCTTGCCAACTGGTCCAGTGCGGATGTCTGGAGTTATATCCGTATGATGGAAGTCCCTTATAATGCCCTACATGAGAAAGGTTTTGTTTCTATCGGCTGTGAGCCCTGCACTCGCCCTGTGCTGCCAAATCAGCATGAACGCGAAGGTCGCTGGTGGTGGGAAGAAGCTACCCATAAAGAATGTGGCTTACATGCTGGCAATCTAAAAAAATAAAGTTAAGTTTTATCGTTCCTATTGATTAAAAGACTATTTTTAATAAAGATAGTCTTTTTAATTGATAATTTTACATTTAGTGACAAGATAGAAATTACCTTTTATCGGGATAATATTATTTTAATTAAAGAATTGATAAAATTTTAGCTCATTGATTTATTTGCATAAAATGTGAAATTGAACACAATGCTATTCTTCTAATAACACATAATTATTAAGTTACACTCCACTTCGCCTAGAAAATACTATTTTTAGAAATCTATTTTAAAACTAAAATTTTCACATTTCATAAACTTAGGAAGATATTTTGTTCTTGTCAATAGCCACTTTTTCACAGTTGAGGCAAGATAAAGCAGTTCATTTATATACTAAAAAAGATATACTTTAAAAACTAAAGTAATAATTCTAACAAGGCTTTTTAGCAAAAAAGCCATAGAGAGTGCAGTGAGGCAATCCACGCTATGCGTCCATTACATCCAATTGATTTTATTTTCTTAACCTTAGAGAAACGGCAGCAGCCTATGCATGTAGGTGGACTATTTTTATTCCAAATTCCCGACAATGCGCCAGCTTCCTTTATTCAGGATCTAGTCACGGATATCCAAAATTCAAAATGCTCTCCAATTCCACCTTTTAACAATTATTTAAACGGCCTGTTTTGGGATGAAGACCAAGAATTTGATTTAGATCATCATTTTCGTCATATTGCCCTGCCAAAACCGGGCCGTATCCGTGAATTGCTAACCTATATTTCTCAAGAACATAGTGCCCTGATTGATCGTGCCAAACCTTTATGGACCTGTCATATTATTGAAGGCATTGAAGGAAACCGTTTTGCCATGTATTTCAAAATTCACCATGCTATGGTGGATGGAATCGCTGGCATGCGTCTGGTAGAAAAGTCGCTTTCACATGATCCAAATGCCAAGAGTATTGTACCGCCATGGTGTGTTGAAGGCCCACGTGCCAAACGCCTGAAAGCACCTAAAGTGAACAGGTTTAAAAATGTCCTGCAGACCATTAAGGGGCAACTGGAATGTGCGCCACGAGTTGCTTATGAACTGTCGCAAACCGTCATAAAAGATATGGGACGCAATCCGGATTATGTATCCAGCTTTCAGGCGCCAAGCAGTATTCTGAATCAACGCGTCAGTGCTTCACGTCGCTTTGCAGCCCAGTCTTTCGAATTTTCACGTTTACGTCATATTTCTAAGGCATTGGGCGTGACCATTAATGATATTGTCTTGGCCATTTGTTCAGGTGCATTACGTGAATATTTATTATCGCAAAATGCCTTACCGAAAAAACCGTTAATTGCTATGGTTCCAGCTTCTGTTCGCAGTGACGATTCAGATATATCCAACCGTATTACCATGATTCTGGCCAATCTGGGCACGCATAAAGAAGATCCGCTAGAACGTCTCAAGATCGTACGTCGCAGTGTGCTGAGTGCCAAAGAACGCTTCAAACGTATGAATGCCAACCAGATTTTGAACTATAGTGCCTTTGTCTACGGTGCAGCAGGTCTGAATATTGCCTCCGGTTTAATGCCGACACGTCAGGCGTTTAACGTCATTATTTCCAATGTACCTGGGCCACAAGAACCATTGTATTGGAATGGTGCACGTCTTGAAGCACTTTATCCGGCTTCCATCGTACTGGATGGTCAGGCCTTGAATATCACTATGACCAGCTATCTAGACAAACTGGAAGTCGGCTTGACCGCATGTCGTAATGCCCTGCCGAAAATGCAGAACTTGCTGACACATCTGGAAGAAGAAATTCAACGTTTTGAACTTATTGTAGATGGCGAACCTGTCCCAAAGTTACGAGCGGTAAGCTAGCCGCGGATGAATAAATAAGATAGATGGACTGCCAAAGATGCTGATCATTTTTGCCAGTCTTTGAGCACAGAATAAAGGGACCGATCTGGTCCCTTTTCTTTATTTTTGGAAATCTTTTTAAATTATTTTAGAATTTTTGGAAGACTTCTCGATTTAAACGTCTATCCAAATCATTTTTGATAAGTTAGAAACAATGCACAAATGCAATCAGCTTTTAATGGTACGGCACTGTTGTAATAATTGATGGCAGACGTTACGGATCATGCTCGCGGTAATCTGAACTTCATTACCGCGCTCATCAACGATATATCCCGCATGTACAGTCTTTGGTTCTAATACGTGTTTTAGGCCTTTATGGATTACTGCTTTACTCATACTCATCACACACTCCTTTTGCTAAGCCTGAAACTGGGAGAAACGGCTTTGGCTAATTCATGCATCTAGTATTGTAAATAAAGGCCCGGTTGTAAAATTTCAGATGTAACAAGTGTTTAACGATATTCTGTTACAATTTCAGCTGAGAATGATATCGTATTGCTCTTGCGTATACAGATTTTCCACTTGGAACTTAATCACACGATTAATGAAATGTTCTAGATCAGCGACTGCAGGCGCTTCTGCCGTCAATAATCGATCAATGACAGCAGGATGCGCGACGACAGTAAAGCCACTCTGTGACTCATAAGCACGGGCATAACGCAGAATTTCCCTGAATATTTCGTAACATACTGACTCGGCTGTTTTGACATAACCACGTCCCTGACAGGTCGGACAAGATTCACAGAGCAAATGTTCCAGCGACTCACGGGTGCGTTTCCGGGTCATTTCTACCAGGCCCAGTTCCGATACCTGAGTAATCTTGGTCTTGGCATGGTCACGTTCCAGCATGCGCTCAAACTGTTTCATTACTTCTTCACGATGCTGCGCTTCCTGCATATCAATGAAATCAATGATAATAATTCCGCCCAGATTACGCAGCCGTAACTGACGTGCGATGACATCGGTCGCTTCCATATTGGTTTTAAAAACCGTATCTTCCAGCGAACGACCACCAACATAAGAACCAGTATTGACATCAATCGTGGCCATGGCTTCAGTCTGGTCAATCATCAGATAGCCGCCGGACTTCAATGCGACACGAGTTTGCAATGCCTTTTGCAGGTCTTCTTCGACATTATACAAGTCAAAAATTGGCCGTTCACCCGGATAATGCAGCAAACGGTCTTTCATGTTCGGAACAAATTCTTCGACAAATTCCTGCAACTTGGCATGAATTTCACGTGAATCTACGTAAATTTTGGCAGTTTCTTCATTGGCCAGATCACGAATCACCCGCTGCGGTAAAGGCAATTCTTCAAAGATCAAGGACGGCACTGCAATAATCTTTTGCTTGCGCTGGATGTATTCCCAAAGCTTGGCCAGATAAGCCATATCCTGTGCGATGGCTTCTTCTTCAATCCCTTCTGCCGCAGTACGAACAATCACTGAACCCGGCAGCTTATGTTCTGCCTGAATCCGCTCAATGATGGAACGCAAGCGATTCCGCTCTTCCTCGGATTCAATCCGTTGCGATACACCAATATGATTGCCATATGGCATCAACACTAAATAACGCGAAGGAATAGAGAGATCGGTAGATAGCCGCGCACCCTTGGTGCCGAGCATATCCTTCATCACCTGAACCGTGAGGACTTGTCCCGGTTGAAGCAGCTCAAAAACATTAGGCGTGGGTTGATTGCGTGGCCAGACCATATCATTGATATGTAAAAACGCAGTGCGAGAGAGTCCGATATCTACGAAAGCAGCCTGCATGCCGGGCAAGACCCGCACCACTTTTCCTTTATAGACATTCCCTACCAGACCACGCTTGGCCGTACGCTCGACAAACAGCTCATTGACCGTGCCGTTTTCAATCAACGCGACCCGACATTCCATCGGCGTGACGTTAATCAACAACTCGTCAGACATAACTACACTCAAAACATTATAAGAATTCTTTTCAGCAGTTAATTTAGTGCCTTAACCGTCTGTAATAACTGTACTGTCTCATATAAAGGCAAGCCGACCACATTGGAATAACTGCCCTGTATTTTTGGAATATAACGTGCTGCAATTCCTTGAATCGCATAAGCCCCGGCTTTACCCAGTGGCTCACCTGTCGCCCAGTAACTTTCCATATCTACGGCGCTCAGGATTTGAAATTCGACCTGTGTGCGTACCACTATACTGTATTTTTCATGCTTTGTACGAACACAGACACCGCTATAGACATCATGCCATCGACCGGAGATTTTTGTCCACATTTCAATCGCATGTTGTTTGGATTCAGGCTTACCCAGAATCTCCTGATCCACCCCTAGACTGGTATCCGCAGCAATGATGATGGCATCTGGATAATACTCAGCCACGGCATCTGCTTTGGCTCGTGCCAGACGTTCAACATAGGCTGCGACCGACTCGCCTGCTTGTACCGATTCGTCAATTTCTGGGCTGTAAATATCGAAGCTCAGCCCGAGTTGCTGTAACAACTCGCGGCGCCGGGGTGAGCTCGAAGCAAGAATTATACGCGCCATTTTTTGAGCACATAATAAATAGCAGGCCAAACCAGAATACTGGTCAGCATCGGAATCCAGTGCCTTGCATAAGAAAATTGCACGCCAGCCACAATCTGGGAAAAAAAGATCATTAGCAGATGCGCGACAATCGCCAGCCCCATAATCACCCAGAGATTATTAAAAGTCAGGATACGGCGCTCACGGGTCAGAAAGCGGGCTAAGAAAGCAATAATGATAAAGCTCAGCGCATTCAGACCCAAAGGTGCATCCAGCAGCAGATCAATAAAAATACCGGTACCAAAGGCAAACCAGATCCCGCACCAGGTCGGCTGACACAACACCCAGAAGAGCATGATCATCAGCATAAACAGCGGACGCCAGCCCGAGAGATTATAGGAAAGTGGATAGACCATTAAAATAGAAGCCACAATCACCGAAATGACAATAGCCATTAAAGGATCACGATGCTTTCTGGATTTCATCCTAGCGATTGACATGCGGTTGCTCCATCGCTAATGAATCGGAAAATAACACCACCACATGATGTCCACCGGCGAGTTGAGCCGCAGGCGTCACATCAATCTGGGCAAATTCACCGGAATTATGGCGTTGTACTTTAGACACCTGCCCCACCAGATAACCTGCCGGAAAATGTTGTCCCAAGCCCGAACTATAGACTTTTTCACCGACCTTGATATTGGCGCTGGTCGGTACATATTCCATTTTTAAACGTCCCAGATCGCCCGTGCCTGAAACAATGGCACGCATCCCGGTATGTTCCAGGCGCACTGACAGTGAATGTTCTTTATCAGACAACAGCATGACCCGGCTACTATGCGGATAGACATTGATAATCTGTCCCATGATACCCTTGTCATCCAGTACCGTTTGCCCGACTTTCAGCTCATTATTCGAACCCCGGTTGATCACAATAATATGCCGTAATGGATCGGCATCGGTACCAATCACTTCGGCAATTTCAATACGTCCATCAATGATCAGCGGCGTGTCCAATAGGCCACGCAAACGGGTATTTTCAGCAGAAAGTTCAGAGATTTTTTGTAAGCGTACCTGTGCCTGTAACAGCTCGGCTTGCATCGCGGTATTTTCCCGACGCAATTGAGCTTCAGACTTGGTTTGTTGATTCAACCACTCTCGCGACAATACCGGATAGCTAGCCACCGCATAAATAGGATTATAAGCAGCGTACAGGACATCCCTTGCAGGTTGAACAACATGCGGCATGCGCCAATCAAAGAAAAGCACCACCAGGCATGTTACCAATGCAATGATAAAAGAGCGAAAAGATGGCGGTTGTCGAGAAAACAGATGTGCTTGCACCCGCCGGATCCTTTTCTTAGCCTACGAATAACATGTCATGATTTGGGTTGTCGAAAAATTCGAGTACCTTGCCGCCACCACGTGTCACGCATGATAGTGGATCTTCTGCCACCACCACCGGCAGGCCAGTTTCTTTGGCAAGCAGCTTGTCCAGGTTACGCAGTAATGCACCACCACCAGTTAACACGATACCACGTTCAGCGATGTCCGAAGAAAGCTCAGGAGGGGTATGTTCTAAAGCAGATTTCACAGCAGACACGATGTTTTGCAATGGATCAGAAATCGCTTGGGTCACTTCGTCTGAATTGACCACAATCGCGCGAGGCACACCTTCTGCGAGGTTACGACCACGAACTTCAATTTCCAGCGGTTTAGCACCTTCATCAGGCAAAGCCATACCGACTTCTTTTTTGATCACTTCAGCCGTAGTTTCACCGATCACACAGCCATGCGCTTTACGCACGTAGTTAATGATCTGTTCATCAAAGACATCACCGCCGATACGTAAAGAATCGGCATAAACACAACCTTGTAGGGAAATGATTGCAATTTCAGTCGTACCACCACCAACATCGACGACCATCGAACCACAGGCCTGCTCAACTGGCATCCCTGCACCAATCGCTGCTGCCATTGGCTCTTCGATTAAACGCACATCACGTGCGCCCGCATTAAACACGGCTTCACGAATGGCGCGGCGCTCAACCAGAGTCGACTTACATGGCACACAAACCACGACACGCGGTGCTGGAGTAAATAAACGGTTTTCATGTACTTTGCGAATAAACTGATTCAGCATGGTCTCAGTGACTTCAAAATCCGCAATCACCCCGTCTTTCATGGGACGGATCGCTGAGATATTGGCTGGGGTACGACCTAGCATTTGCTTCGCTTCAAGACCGACTGCCGCAACAATTTTATGTGAACCACTATGACGGATGGCTACAACCGTTGGTTCATTTAATATAATGCCTCGTCCTGGCGCATAAATAAGTGTATTTGCTGTACCTAAATCAATGGCAAGATCGGGCGAAAACAAGCCTATTAGTCGTTTTAGAATCACGGGGACGTTCTCAGTTAAACTTTATATGGACGCAAGGTGGCCACTTTAACTAAATGTGATGATTTGGACAAGTCAATCGCTTATCATAACGCATGATAATTTGAATTTTTTTAATACTGATTAGGTAATATTATGTCTACATCGGATGCACAGCATTCTGCAGATTTAAGTGCAGAAACAGTTTCAGCTATTGCCAACCTTGCAAGGTTATCTCTCAATGATACGCAATCTGCTGAATATGCTCAAAGTTTAAATAAAATTTTAGGCATGATGGAAACCCTGAAAGGCATCAATACCGATGGTGTTGAACCCCTGAAAAGTCCTTTCGACCACCCTCAGCCGTTACGTGATGATGTGGTTACCGAAACCAATCATCGTGAGCAATACCAGGCAGTTGCACCAGCTGTTCAGGATGGCTTGTACCTCGTACCGCGCGTGATTGAGTAATTACTACCCAGTTCATTCTTTTTATTAAATTAAACGTAAAGAATTATTTCTCATGACAGATTTACATCGCTTATCCATTCGTGAACTTAGTGAAGGTCTGGCAAATGCCCAGTTTTCATCTCGCGAATTGACTGAACACTACTTAAAGCGCATTGCAAAAATTGATTTACAGGTCAAGGCTTATGTGACCGTAACTGCTGAACAGGCATTGGCTGAAGCTGATGCTGCCGATGCTGCAATCAAAGCTGGCAATGCCTCTGCCCTGACTGGTGTGCCAGTTGCCCACAAAGATATTTTCTGTACCCAAGGCATCAAGACCACTGCCGGTTCAAAAATGCTGGACAATTTTATCTCTCCTTACGACGCGACCGTTGTAGCGAAAGGCAAAGCTGCGGGCCTGGTCACTTTGGGTAAAGTGAACATGGACGAATTCGCGATGGGTTCGACCTCTGAAAACTCATATTACGGCGCAACGGCTAACCCTTGGAACCTGGGCCATGTCCCTGGTGG
The DNA here is from genome assembly GCF_056642055.1 of Acinetobacter sp. 129952. The sequence continues at coordinate 438,817 of NZ_JBWVSU010000001.1, forward strand.
TTCTTCAGGCGGTTCTGCGGCAGCCGTTGCAGCAGATCTTGCTCCGTTTGCAACCGGTACTGATACCGGTGGTTCAATCCGTCAACCTGCATCATTCTGTGGTCTGACCGGTCTTAAACCGACTTACGGTCGTGTATCGCGCTTCGGTATGATTGCCTATGCATCATCACTAGACCAAGGTGGTCCAATGGCACGTTCTGCAGAAGACTGTGCTTACCTGATGAATGTCATGGCCGGCCATGATGCAAAAGATTCAACTTCAATGGATCAAGTGGTAGATAACTATGTCGCGAACCTGAACGCTACATCGGTAAAAGGCTTGCGTATTGGTATTCCAAAGCAATACTTCAATGTGGAAGGTCTGGATGCAGACGTAAAAGCACGTGTCGAAGAATCCTTAAAAAAACTGGAAGACATGGGCGCAATTCTGGTTGAGATTGATCTCGACATGACTGAAAGCTATGTGCCGACTTATTATCTGATCGCGCCTGCTGAAGCCTCTTCAAATCTGTCACGTTATGACGGCGTACGTTATGGCTATCGCGCAGAAAATCCTGTGGACCTGATGGACCTGTACAAGCGTTCACGTTCAGAAGGTTTTGGTGCAGAAGTGCAACGCCGTATCCTGATTGGTACGTATGCCCTGTCTGCAGGTTATTACGATGCTTACTATGTAAAAGCACAGAAAGTACGTCGCCTGATCCAGCAAGATTTCCTTAAAGCATTTGAATCGGTCGATGTCATTGCAGCACCTTCTGCGCCAACGACTGCCTATAAAATTGGTGCAGATTTAACGCCAGTTGAAATGTACCTGGGCGATATTTATACGCTTGCGGTAAATCTGGCAGGTCTTCCTGCGATTAACGCGCCTGTCGGTTTTGACCAAAATAACTTGCCAGTTGGCTTACAGCTGATTGGTAATTACTGGTCAGAATCTCAATTGTTGTCTGTGGTACACCAGTATCAACAGGCCACCGATTGGCATACAAAACGCGCTGCAATTGCTGAGGAGAACGCATAATGGCTCAAGCTCAAAAATCGGCTAAACCAAAATCCAACCTGATTGATGGTTGGGAAGTCGTTATTGGTATCGAGATTCACACTCAGCTTGCCACCAATACCAAAATTTTTTCAGGTTCATCGACTGTTTTCGGTAATGATCCAAACACGCAAGCCAGCCTGGTTGATTTGGCTATGCCGGGCGTATTACCGGTATTAAACAAAGAAGTGGTTGATCTTGCGATTCGCTTTGGTTTGGGCATCGATGCTTACATCGATCAGGCGTCTGTATTTGCACGTAAGAACTACTTCTATCCGGACTCTCCAAAAGGTTATCAGATTAGCCAGATGGACAACCCGATTGTGGGTTTGGGTCATATCGACATCCAGCTTGAAGATGGCACGGTTAAACGCATTGGCGTAACGCGTGCGCACCTTGAAGAAGATGCAGGTAAATCGATCCATGACCAGTTTGAAGGCATGTCAGGTATCGACTTGAACCGTGCCGGTACGCCGCTGCTTGAAATCGTTTCTGAACCGGATATGCGTTCAGTTGAAGAAGCGGTTGCTTATATCAAAGCGATTCACACACTGGTACGCTGGTTAGGCATTTCTGACGGTAACATGGCGGAAGGTTCATTCCGTTGTGACTGTAACGTGTCTTTACGTCGTCCGGGTCAACCGTTTGGTACACGTTGTGAATTGAAAAACCTAAACTCATTCCGTTTCATTGAACAAGCGATCAATGTTGAAATTGAGCGTCAGATGGAAATTCTGGACTGGGATGGCACCATCGATCAAGAAACGCGTTTGTTCGACCCTGTGAAGATGGAAACGCGCTCAATGCGTTCTAAAGAAGAGGCGAACGATTACCGCTACTTCCCTGACCCAGACTTGTTGCCCGTGGTGATTGCGGATGAGCAAATCGAAGCAATTAAAGCAACCATGCCTGAGTTGCCTGCTGCACGTCGTGCGCGTTTCGTGGCTGACTTCGGTGTGACTGAGTACGATGCTCACGTGCTTACATTGACTCGTGAAATGTCAGAGTTCTACGAAGAAGTTGTTAAGGCTGCTGGTGGCGCTGCACAAGGTAAGATTGCGGCAAACTGGGTGATGGGCGAATTCTCAGGTGCTTTAAATAAAGCAGGCCTAGATTTGGCTGACTCTCCTGTATCAGCTGAAAAACTTGGTGGTATGATTGCACGTATTGTGGACAACACAATTAACGGTAAGATCGCGAAGCAAGTCTTCGGCTTTATGTGGGACGAAGGCAAATCCGCGGACGAAATTATTGCTGAGAAAGGCTTGAAACAGGAAACTGATACAGGCGCAATTGAAGCGATTATTAAGGAAGTACTTGCTGCCAATGAGAAGATGGTTGAAGAGTATAAATCTGGTAAAGAGAAAGCTTTCAACGGTCTTGTTGGTCAAGTGATGAAAGCTGCAAAAGGGAAAGCTAACCCTGCGCAAGTGAATGAGTTGATGAAGAAATTGATTGGTTAATTTATTCGCTAATTAATTGATTTCATGTTATAAAAACCTCGCTTAATGCGGGGTTTTTTTAATATGTTTTATAATTTAATAAAATTAAACGATGCTTCTGATTTACATGTAAATAGTGATGGTAATATTTCTTTCAGAATTCCTCTTTATAGATTTTTAGAATTTACAGATGAAAATCTTAAATATAATTTTGATAAAATGCCTAATGAATTTCTTAATGAAATAAAAAGTTATCCTACATTAATTATTTTTGATGATCTAAGATTTCAAACTTTTCTAGTAAAAATAAAAGATTTTAGATTAGACAAAAAAAATAGAATATTAACTACTTACTGTAAAAAATTAAATTTATATAATTTCAAAAAAACACTAAACAAAGCTGATCCAAGAGATGATATCGAAGACTATAATAGTACAAAAAATTTATTAATTAAAAATTTAAAAATAAATCTTGCTGAACTTCAAGGAACTCATTGGACTATTAAAGAAGGAGATTTAATTTCTATCCTTGATGAGTTTTCGATATTTCAAGACATCAATAATTATCGAGAAAATTTTAAAGAAATCTCAAATAATAAAACTCAAGAAATTAAACCATCTGGATTTTCTTCAAGTGAAATAAGCTCTCAATCAAGCATCAATATTCCTAATATTAATAATATATATATTACCAATGTTTCACAATATATTGACTTAATCATTTCAACAACACGGTCAATAAAATCAGATAGAAAATATGAGGTTTTTTTTCGTGGTCATTCTAAAGACATATATAGATTAACTCCGTCAATCTTTAGATCATTCGGTACGAAAGGGAAAATTTATGAAAGAAGTGAACATATACTTTATAGAGAATTGATTACAGCTGAGCCTAGTTTTTTTAATCAAGAGCCAGCTGCCATAGACACTTTAACGAGAATGCAACACTATGGAATGCCAACTAGATTATTAGATATTTCAAGTAATCCACTAACTGCTCTGTATTTTGCCTCTGAACTTCCTGATGAACATTTTGATCTAAATCTTTTGGCTGTGCGACCCACTCTACCTTCAAACAATGAAATAATTGTAAAGGACTTCAAATATTATGAAAAAGTTTTTAGCACTGGTGAAGTAATTTTATTTCTTATAAAAAAAGAAGCTATCAATTTTTCTGATTCAGATAAAGTTACCTGTATTTCAAACATTGTTAAATTAAATAGCACACAAAAAGATTACATAGAAAAAATAATTATAAAAAAACCTAGGTTACCCTCCAGTGATAAAGTATGTGAACAATATTTACATTTTATCAAAAGTGAAAAACCATATTTTAAACCAAGAATCGAATCGAATGACCTAAAAAAAATAATTTGTGTAAAAGGTAAAAAAATTGATAAACGCATTCAAGCTCAGGCAGGTTCATTCCTACTGTTTGGTTATGATCATGAGCTAGATCCTACCACTCATCCTGATATTGATATTATTAAATTTAAAATCAAATATAAGGATAAAATTAATATTTTAAAAGAGTTAGATTTATTAGGTATAAATAAAGCTACTATTTATCCTGATATTGAAAATTCAGCAAAATATATAAAGGAAAAGCTTGAATTAGACAGCTAATAAATATGACCATCAAAAAAAGTATCTTCTATCACCAAACTCGAAGACTTAGGACGCATCCAACTCTCAAAGTCCTTTTTATGCATGACTAGTTCCCTCACCCCAGGCCTCTCCCAACGGGAGAGGGAGTGTCACGTAATCAATTTGATACACGTGGTTCCCTCTCCTGAGCAAGTTTTAAAGCACTGCTTTAAAACGAAGCGCAAGTGAGGGTTAGGAAGAGGATTTACTAGATCAAAAAGAGTCTTACATCTCTCTTACAACCCCAACTTATTCAACAAATCCGGTGTCAAAAAAGTCTGTGCAACACGATTTAAGTCGATATAACGCAGCACACCTTTGAGCTGATTATTAATTTCAGGATTCTTTAAAATTTCCTCACCTGTGGTTTTGCCTAAAGCCTGAAAACTATCTCCAACCGCTTGCAAACCTTCAGCCTGAATCACCGCCTTGGTCTGTGCTGAACATTGCTCCACTAAAATGCGCTGCAACACCGTCGCCAGATTCTTGTCTAATGCTTCCTTTTGACTCGCGGTCACATTGCTAAAAGCCTTTAAGTCCGGATGATTACCTAAAGCCACAAAGGTCCATTGCAAGACGGTAGTTTTATCCGTGACTGTGGTGGATTTCATCAAACAGTCACTGAGCTGGTTGACTGTCGGACCAGCCAATGTCACCTGAGTTACACTTAATAATGTTGCACTTATTAAAAACGTACGAAGCTTTGTAAAAGATTTATGTGCCATCATAATTTCCTGTTCTTCGATGTCCAGCCAATGATATGAAACCAGTTAGTTGTAGCATGGAACAGGGCAATAAACTGATAGAACTCTGTAAAAACTGACCCAGATTTACAACACTTGGATGGTCATTCTGATGTCCATATTGCTATTCATCAGGTCAGGATTTTGATCATTCAAACTTAGCGCTATGATTTAGACTAAAACAATAAAAATAAAAACTTATAATTATGAATACCAACATATTTCACAGCATCATACTGTGGGGGCTTGTCTTTTTTTCGTTTTGATCGTATTTTTATTCATCCATCCAACATCGCGGAAGGAGATTCTCGGATCACGTGATCTCCCCACTAAACCAAGCGGGCTTTCTTCTGTTCTCTCCCGTCGGATCGAGCAGATTTTTGCGCCTATCTTCTCGATCGTCAAAAGGATCATACGGATTTTGGATTAAGTCTTTTGATCCCGCGCTTATTTTAACTGCCTCAAAAGATTCTTGGCTCCGGCATGATTATAGTTATTGGCCAAATTCTGCAAAATCCGCTTGGATTGCGCTTTAGCATTTGGGAAACGGCTGGCATAGACCGGAATACTGTTCAGACAGCGTGCAACCAACATCCCTGATTCAGTATAGACACGTGTTCCCTCAGTGCCCTGCAATTTACCGTAGTTATAGGCACGCTGGGCGTTGTTACAGGCATTATTCAGATTCTTGCCACTATTAATATCACGTCGCGCTGCCACATAAATCTTCATCTGATTTTGTTGCGGTGTTTCTGCTACCGTAGCTCGAGCTGATGCCGCTGCTAGCTGCTTTTTCTCTGCTTCTTTTTTCTCTAACTCTTTTCTTTCTAATTCCTTTCGCTCTAATTCTTTCTTCTCCAGTTCTTTACGTGCTGATTCCTTCAGTTCATTTGTCGTCTTTGCGGCAGGAGTCTTAGGAGGAGTCGTAGTTTTTATCGATGCAGGTTTGGTTTGCTCCAAAGCAACCCTGGCTTTAGTTGGACGATAAAAGTTTTTTGCTTGAGAAGGACTCATGACCTGGGTGAGTAGTCGAACACTACGCGTCTGGCTAGATTTATCAACTTGTCGTTCAGAAGTTGGCTCAATCGAGACAATCCAGCTTTCAGTCAGGTCATCCATACGACACTGATAGGCACCGCTACCCTGTACAACACCCCGATTGGCACTCAGGCGTTTGCGTTGGGCAACATCTGCCACGGCACTAAAATTACTTTTATACAGCAGTGAAAATTTACCGCCCTGTTCATGACAATATTGCGTCAGTATCGAACGCGGATACATGGCCTGAGTCGTATTATTTTTCTGAGCTTGTCCCCAAAGATAAACATAATCTTTTGCACTACCATCACGTTGATTCAAAGCCCGTTTGGCAATTAGTTCTTCCGGACTGGCAAAAGGATGTAAAACCTCTGATTTCAACCGATTCACGCTATTACACCCAGCTAAACCTGCTGCCCCTATTATTAGAATTATTACTTTTAGCTTCACAGCAAACATCTCAACCTCAAAATCCCGTATAACATAGCTTAAATAGCACAAAACAACAAACACAAGATATTGATAACTATAATATTTAAACGGTAAAAAGGCACATATCAGCTTCAACTTTGCTGAGTATGCCAAGCTTCATGTGATAAAAATTGACACAAGTATCATTTTTAAGCCAGATCAAATAATAAACAATTTCATTCAGGACTCAAGAAAAAGATAGAAAAAACACATAAAAAACCGAAGAAGGCGGTGAGTCCTTCTCCGGCGGCTTATTCAGGGAACGCTACAGGCCTTTATTATAATGGGTAATAAATTTACCTTTTATCCGCTGTAACATTGCCTGAACAAGATCAGCATAAGAATAATTTCCTCAACGTACACTTGTTATTTTTATACGTCAAACCACCGGAAATTAAACGCCATCTTGGCTGGCCCTTAGGATTCTAGACAAGAAAAAAATATCTGAATACCCCAATATTGGGAGGTTCTGACACGATTTACCCAAGTCATCTGACCAACGGTCAGATCGATATTTTCCATTGGATTTTGTAAACTAACTCGCCATAAAAAAAGCCAAACCTAAAACTGTTTGGCTAATAAAGCAGGATAATAATATGAGAAAAAATTAATCAATATGTGATTCAAATGCTTTCAACCGTTTATAGATCGACATCAGTTCAATAATCGTCGGCCAAGACAAAATCAGGTACTGGAAAGATTCTCGCACTTTGCCAAACACATTTAGGATTTGCATCATTAAACCGAGGGTAATTGCCCCTGCTGCAATACTTGGAAACAGAATAAATAATCCGTAAATATTGTCCAACTGCAAGTACCAGATCCGAACCATGTTGAAATAAGCATAGTGAAAATACAACCGGAAATAATTCCAGCGTACTCGGCTAAACAGTTCTTGTAATGTCAGCGGATGTGCGCGATCAGCATAGTCTTCGCCATAGACCAGCTCTTTACGATAGGCTGCCTCAACTTTCTGGTTATTAAACTCCAGTCCGGGCAGCTTCATTCCCACGACCATCAAAATGACCGTACCCAATACCGCCCAACCAATCGAGGCCCACATTAAAGCATGCGGTATTTCCCCTACAATTGGTAAAACTTTCACATGACTAGAGAGCTGATATAAGATCGGCAGGAATGCCATCAGCAACATCAGCGCTTCAATCAAGGAAACACTTAACTGCTCCGTGGTTTTGGCAAAGCGCATGGTATCTTCCTGGATACGTTGTGATGCACCTTCAATATGACGTAACTGCTCCCAATGTGCGGTGTAATAATCATTCATCGCGGTACGCCAGCGGAAGACATAATGACTGACAAAAAACAGGTTAAATACCGCTAAAGTGACATAAACCATCGCAATATAAATAAAGGTTAATGCGCCTTGATACAGCAATGAAACATCCCCACCACCCTTCGTGAGCATTTGTTGAATCTGATCATAAAACGGGCTATACCATTCATTTAATACGACATTGACCTGTACCCCGAACCAGATATTAAACAGAATAAATGCCGAGCCCCAGACCGACCAGCGCTGCCATCGGTGTCCGGCTTTCCATTGCCAGAACAGCGCAAATATCGTAGTTGCCATGAAAAACCAGAGATAGAACCAGATGAATTGAGCTGACCAGAAACGCCCAATACCGATTGTAAGCTTTTCATCAGAATAACCTTCAGGAAAACCCATATAGGTTCCCCATCCTGATCCGCCACTATGCCAAAGCACAAGATTAATGATAAACCACAAAATCAGGCTGCTAAAAAACCAGACGGGTTGCGGGAAAAATGACTTAAACATGCCGACCCAGTTCTCCTTATGTCTCTTGGTCATCCAAATGACGCATAGTTTATTCTTATTTTAGATTTTTACTGTTATAAAGCATTAATTTTCAATTTAGTGTAAAAAAGGATAGAAAGATATCGAGTCTCTAGAAAATTATTTTTATCATTCAGCTCTGCGTTATGATTTTCCTTATATTCTCGATTTTTATCATTTAGCCGAGCGATATCAAAAAACAGAAAAATCATCATGTTTTTGACCTTTCGTTATTTTGATAAAATTTTTATGCCTGTTATCTGTCGGGTTTATGTAAAAGAACTTCATGCTTCTGAGCACTGCGAGAATAGGATGAAAATCAGGCATACTGCATGTCTTCTAGGTATCTTTAATCTAAATAGAGCACTTCTCCCTATTTGAATAAGTCATTGATCAAGTTCTCAGTTTTTGAAGAAACAGTTAAATTTTCAAAAATCATGCTATGATTTAATTATCGAAAAGTAATCTTATTTTGGAAAAAACTATGGAAAGTTCAGTAATTGAATTACTTAAAACGGTGACTCTACAAAAAGAAAACTGCGACCCTATTATTTTTGAAGCTGGTACTGTTTTGAAAGTGGTCATGCAGACCCCAACCAGTCTTCTGGTCAGTAATGATGATGACTTTAACTTTACCATTCCTTTAAAAGACAAAAATGAAGTGTGGCGAGAAATCTGAGTATTTTTCCCTCATACAAGTAGACGGGTTGTATCTGAGTTTGGTTTCTTAACTTATACGATACGACCCTTAGCTTCTCTCCACTTTGATTGCTCTTTTATTATTTTTTCAAAAAATTATTTCTTGCCTCTTCTATCATCAGTTACTGATTTTAAATTGGCTCATGTCCATTTGAGCAAAAAAAAAATTTAATTGAAACATCACTTAGTTTTTTGACCTATGTAAGATCACTGATGATCTGTTTTTCCGTCTTTTGTATCTGCTCTGTCCTTGCAATGACACCTTTACATCTCTTCTCTGTTTAGCTCAACTTCATCTAACACCTACGCTTCGATTCAAAAAAAGAATATTCAAGTTATTTTCAGAGTTTAGTCATAGAACTGACGTTCGTCTTTCTCCGATTTTTTATCCTCTGATGAAATTTACCAATAAGAATTAAAAAAATTAATCTGAGATGCTAAATTAAGAGGCTGTTTAAATTGTATATCTCTCCAATTGATCCCAAGAAAGTTTGATTGATACGAAATTCCCCCTCTAGACAATTTTAGTATTTTTCCTTTTAAGACAGCTTAGTCAATTCTAAAAACCATTAATTTTCATCAACTTAATTTAGATATTATTATTTTATATGCCTAATTTATAAATTTATTTAAATTATTATATTTAAAAAGATCTCAAAATTACATCTCCCTCATATATTTAAAAATAAAAAAATAAATTAATAATAAATACTATATTCTAAAAAATTAATTAAAAAATACATATTCAAAAATAAAGATTAAATAATAAATCTTATTATGTAAAATCCTGAAAAACAATCAATCCAAGAAAATCTTAAAATATAAAATCTTCATAATTTATTTTTAAAATTTATTAATAATACTGGATTTCTACCAAAATATTTCTAAATCTTACAAAGTAACTGTACTTGTTAAAAGTGTTTCGTTTCTGCACTTAAAGCCAGTCTGTTAAATGAAATATGTTATAAATTTAATCAAAGCAATGACCATTCAGGTAATTCTAACTTTTAAATCAATTTAACTTCAGAGGCTTAGGTAGTATTTATGTCGACTCTAAAAGAAGATCAAGACCTAGAAGATTCACTTGCTACATCTTCTTATATATTACCTCAAGTGATTTTAAATCAACTCAAACCTATTATTTATTCTCATAAAATTGTTTTATTTCTTGATATTGATGGAACCATTTCTGAATTCCACCCAGATCCAGCAAAAAGTATAATTAAGAGCGAAACCTTAAATACTTTAAAAGAGTTACAACAATATATTCAGCTAGTATTAGTGACCGGCCGCTCAATTGTACAAGCCCAAAAACTTATTTATCCATTTGACTGGAATATTGCAGGCTCTCATGGTCTGGAATTAAGCTATCAATTGCGTTTAAGCAAGTTAATTGATTTAAATCCTGAACAGTTTGAATTATTAAAAAATTATATTACAGAGCATAGTAATAATATTCCTCAGACTCGAATAGAAATTAAAGACTATTCAGTCGCCCTGCATTTTCGTGAACACCCCCATTTAGAGCATCAAGTGCATGCATTTGCCTTGGATTGTCTCGCTCATTTTCAGGATTTTGAACTTAAGGCTGGAAAGTTTGTATTTGAACTGGTGCCCAAAGGTGCAAATAAAGGTTCAGCTATCCAACAAATCATTCAGCAATATCACTTAAGTGATCATTACCCCATTTTTATCGGAGATGACCTGACCGACGAAGCCGGTTTTCAAGTCATCAACACATTCAAAGGCTGCTCTATCAAAGTCGGTACAGGCAACACCGTGGCACGACATCGCCTCGAAAACGTGACTCAAGTACAGGCTTTTCTAGCGGAATTTCTAGAAATACTGAAAGCACAACAACAATTATTATTGGAGAAATTACATGTCGAAACTCATAGTGTTATCAAATCGTGTAAATCTACCTAAGTCAGACAATACACAGGCAGGTGGATTAGCGGTGGCATTGCAGGATGCTTTGCAGGATATAGGCGGTATCTGGGTTGGCTGGAATGGATCCCGAGTTGACCAGATGAAAGAGCAGAAGTTTCAAATCCTGAAGCATCAAAATGTTGAATATTACACGAGTCCATTGACTGAATCCCAATATCAAGGTTTTTATTGTGGTTTTGCCAACAATGCATTATGGCCACTGATGCACGATCAGCATCAACTTGTAGATTATCAGCCGCAGGATTTTAAGATCTATCAGGATGTCAATTTACGCTTTGCCAAGCACCTGAAACAGGTAGCATCTCCACATGATATTATCTGGATCCATGATTATCATTTTTTAAGCGTGGCGCATTATTGCCGTAAACTGGGCATGCGTAACCGTATTGGCTTTTTCCTGCATATTCCCTTTCCTGAACTAAGGCTCTGGCAGACTTTACCCGCCCATCGCGATCTGGCACATCATTTGGCCAACTACGATGTACTGGGTTTGCAGACCTCTCGCGATCAGGAAAACTGTTTAAATTTCCTCGAACAGACCTTAAAAGTGCAGCATCGTCACAATGAAATCCTGAATTATCAATCTCGAAAGATTCATGTAAAATGCTATCCGATTGGTGTGCATCCTGTGCAACTACAAAATCAGGCCTCAGATAGTCATCCAGAAAAGCTTCCGTTTGATCTGAATACAGTGCAGCCTTATAAAACCATCATTTCAGTTGACCGGATTGATTATAGTAAAGGCTTATTGGAAAAAATCGGATCGTTGCAGAGCTTGCTAGAAGATCAACCGGAGTTTAAAAATCAATTCCAGCAATTACAAATTGCCTGTCCATGCCGACTGGATGTAAAGACCTATAAGAACCTGTATATGCAATTTAAATCTGCCGTGCATGAACTTAATAGCCAGCATGGCACAGCGGACTGGTTACCTTTCGATTGCAGCTATGATACTTTGGGCCATGAGGCATTGATGCAACTGTATCGTAAGGCAGATATTTGCTGGGTAAATTCGATCCGGGATGGTATGAATCTGGTCGCCAAGGAATATATTGCTGCACAGGATCCTTTAGATCCGGGTGTCTTGATTCTATCTAAATATGCCGGTGCTGCTGAACAAATGAAAGAAGCCTTACTGGTCGATCCTTATGAGCATGACAGTATGGCTAAAGCTTTGAAGAAGGCGCTGCGCATGTCTAAATCAGAACGTTTAGAGCGCTATCGTTATTTAAGCCAAGGCTTGAAAAATTTCGATATTATTCGCTGGCGTGATCAGTTTATTACTGACCTGAAAAACTCACAAAGCTTGCGGATCTATCGTCCGGTGGCTGCAGGAGTTTCAAACCAGTTCAGTATGCATGCCTAAATTTTTAAGTAAAAAAAAACACCAGCATTAAGCTGGTGTTTCATTTTGAAGAGGAGCCACAATCTCTTCGCTTTGTTGTACTTCGCTTGGGTCTGCAGTGAAATGATTCAAAATCACAATACTCAATAGACCAATCGCAATCACGCTAAATACCAGACTCAATCCGATGATTTCACTACCAAAGCCGACCAATGCTGGCCCAATCAACGAACCTGTATAAGCAAATACCGATACATAAGACAATGCCACATGTGAAGCCAAAGTTTTCTGACGTCCTGCACGGGAAAACATCAGCGGTACAATGTTGGCACTACCTAAACCTAAAATCGCGTAGCCGACCAACACCACTTGCCAGACTGGGGCAAAAACCACGGTTAATAAACCGGTTGCAGCCAAGAGTGCACTTAACAGAATCGTATTTTTTTCACCAAACTGCTGAATAATCAGGTGACCGCTAAAACGTCCTAGTACCATCAAACCCGCAAAGAAACTATAAGCTAAACCGGTTTGCGCCGCAGGCAGGCTGAACTCAGTAGCAAGATAAATACCACTCCAGTCCATGGCGGCACCTTCCGAAAGAAAAGCCACAAAACAGATCAGACCAATACCTAAAATTGCCCAGGTCGGTGCTGCTTTTTTTACCGGTTGTTCTGGTGATGTTTCTTCTACCGCTGTTTTTGGCTCAGCACCCAAACTTAAAGGAACAGCGAATAAGGCAATAAGCAGCAAAATTACACTGACAATCACCGCACCGGTTAAAGGCGCCAAGCCAAGTCCCATTAACATGGTCATGCCCAGTACGCCTGCCAGACCACCTAAACTACACACTCCATGAAAACCCGACATTAAACTTTTACCGAGTTTTTTCTCAATCTGTGCAGCCTGGATATTGACAGTCACGCCCAAAGCACCGGCACTGGCACCAAAGAAAAACAGGCTGATTGCCATCATTAAATGATTCGGACTATAAGCCAGAGCAGGCAAAATAAATAAAAATGCACTGAGAATTACGGCCAAAACAGCACGGCAACCCAAGGCATTGGCCAGTCGACCGGCCAGCGGCATCGCCAGCATTGAACCGATTCCGGCACACAGCAATAACAGGCCAAAATCAGCATGATTTAATAACAGGCGCTGCTGTGCATATGGAATTAAGGGTGCCCAAGCCGCAGTACTAAAGCCCAAGCTAAAGAAGCATAACGCAGTCGCTATTTTCTGCCATAGATATGGTGATGGAGACTGAATTCGAGAAAGCAGTGTTTGATTGAACATTGTATTACCAAAAAAGAAGGCTCAGGCATCCATTACCGTTCATCCATAGAAAAACCCCACAGACTTATAGCTAGAATGTATAAGTTTGCGGGGCTGAATTTGCGTGAATTATAAACAGAATAAATTTAAATGGAATAGTTTTTAGACACGAATTTTAAGATTTTTTACAAGTGTCTGATTGTATAAAATTTATAGTTTTATGCTTTTATTTGCACAGGCTGATCGGTTTTTTCGCGACCTGCTTAAGCTCAAGTTTTTGCAGAAAATGGGCAAAACCTGCGGCAATTTTGGAGCTGAGCCGACTGCTGGTGGTGACTCTCAGTTGATTCGACCAGACAATCTGAGCGCCGGCTTTTTCTAAACGGTGGATGAAATCAACATCTTCATGACAGTCCAGTTGCTGAAACCCATTGACCTGTATATAAGCCGAAGCTTTAAAACACAGGTTTGCGCCATGGATATGCCGATGACCCATGCTGTCCTGATAATGTCGGAGATAAGCCTGACGGGTTTTGCGGCTTAAATGATCCCATTGATCCAGCTCGACTACACCACAAATCGCATCGGTGGGTTGATGCTGTAACATGACCTGAAACCAGTCGCACTGTACAAAAGAATCCGCATCGGTGCAGCAAATCCAGTCACAGCCCTGCTCGATCATTTGCTGAATCCCCAAATGGCGTGCCTTACCGACATTTCGGAAGTCGCAGCTCATAGCCGGAATGCCCATTTGCTGAACTTTAACGGCGGTGCTATCAGTACAATGGTCCAAGACCACGAGAATCTGGATTTCAGGAAGATTTTTTATTGTTTTAAAGTATTGAAAAAAATAAGTTTGTGCTGATTTTAACGCTAATAGGCAGCGTTCAATATAGGCTTCTTCATTACAGGCCGGAATCACCACACCGATTTTCTTCATCTCAAACCCTCCTGCTCTGCCACAGATTGCGCTGAATTCAGCCAGAGATCTACCAAAAAATCGGAGTCCTGCAAGCTTAAACAATGTTCATAGTTTAAATGCGCTTTGAGATACTGATGGACATCTTCACCATTTAGGCTAAATCCCGAGATTGGCGCGCGCCAATGACAACTCAAGATACATCCGCCCGGTTCCAGTGCAGTATGCAGCCATGTCAGCACCTGTTGCAGAGCAATCGGGTTCAAATAATATAAAATCTCACTGACGACAATGAGCTGAAATTTCTGTTCGGGCAAATCATCTGGCACGATCCGCTGTAACACCTGTACATGCGGATAAGCTTGTAAACGCTGCTGCGCCAAATGGATCGCAGTATTATTGGCATCCAGACACATTAAGCTATTTGTCCGCCGCGCCAGTTCCTGACTAAAGATGCCATTACTGCAACCAATCTCAATCGCGGAGTCAAACTGCAAGTGCGGCAAGATCGCCAGACAAATCTGCCGTTTGCGCTGTTCATACCAACGCTGTTCATATTGCCAGGGATCTCCCTGATTCAGTGCATATAAGGCATCGAAATATTCCTGATCATAGGCTGCTTTACTGTTCATACAGATACACCTCCCAGGGCTGTAAAATACGTTGTAATGCCTGCTCTGGCAGAATCGGTGATTGATCTATCGTCGGATCAAGCTCGATCTGGCTCTTAAAACACCGCGCAGCTCGAGACTTATATTGTAATTCTTCCTCAGTTAATTTGAGTTGATGAGCGACGGTCCAGGGAATTCTGGTATCTCCAGGTGTTGCCCAATGCCATGCCCAAATCAAGACCTGAATACAGGGCAAATGAAGTTCAGTGGCCAGCTGCTGTGTGACCTGCCCCGTAATTTCATGATCTGGATGTCCATCATGAACAAATGTGCTAATTAACACATCATTCGGTTGCAGATAAGATTGTAGATGCTGTTGCAACACATCCCGCTGTTCGGCCACCTTGCCATCTTGAATATCTAAAGCGATCCGCAAGATATTCTGTTTTAAAGGTAACGCTTCTAAAGCTGCTCGCGTTTCAGCAGGACGAATCTGGTTCAACTCTTCGGGAGTATATAGACTAGAGCCGGGATGACTGGCTGTCCCATTGGTAACGGCAAAAAGTATGATCTGATAGCCCAATTTGTCCAGACGCTGAATCAGGCCTCCACAGCCCAAAATTTCATCATCAGGATGAGGGGCAATGATGCAGACTCTGGCATCTAGAGGAATAACCTTAGGAATATCAAATTCCGGCATCTGTTGCAGGATCTGACAGGAACGCCATTCTTCAAGTCTTGTGCCTTCACCATGGATGACACGATCCCCTACAATCTCATGTCTTATAACGTCCATAATTGTTCCTCCTGTGCAGTCAGCTCGCCAATCCGCTCCAAGTCAAATGCAGCATGACTTTGACGAATAAATACCGGAAGATCTGCTGCAAGCCGAGCGAAATGCGGATGCTCACAATACGGCCCAGCACCAAGTGCCTTACCTACATGAGTTAGTACATTTAAGGCAGTCGCTTCCACCTGAGCACGCAGGCTGCGAATCTTTAACTCATGTGCGTGTTGCGGTTGCTGATCAATCAATGCAGCAACTTGATAAAATAAGGACTGTGTCGCTAAAAGCTCCCGACTAATTTCACCGAGATACATGGCCTTATAGGCATGCGGTTTTAACAATACTGCCTGTCTTAAATATTCAGCCAAACGCACGGTTGCGCCATACCAGCACGCGGCCACACCTGCGGCGCCATGCCAGAATCCGGGCCGATCCAGATAGGCATTTGGAGCTGCGACTTTTTCCACCTCAACATGATCCAGTTCCAGCCGGGCAGTCAAGGTATGCTGCATGCCCACTGCCTGCCAGGTATCCTGATGATGCTGAATGCCTTCTTGCTGCAGATCCAGAATCAGTAATTGTGAATATTGCTGCTCATCACGGTGAGTCAGCAGACCGTGTTGCACCCAGACCGATGCAGAACACCAAGGCTTAATTCCGCTTAGCTTTCCTGCTTGCAATGTTAAAGGTTTGGGTCCACCTTCTGCCGCCCATACTGCCCATAGGCCTTTTTGTTCTACCGGAATATTCAATTCATGCAAAATGGCCAAGGCGTCCAGATGGGATTCAAACAATTTGCCTAGGCTCAGATTGCTTGCCGAAACCTGACTAAGCATCTGCCAGCGTTTTAAGGTGGCTCCGGAAGCGGGATAAGGCACCTGATCGGAAATCGCCACCAGTTCCATTAAAGTGTGCTGAATTTTTTCTTGTAGCTCCAGAGGAGAGTTTTCAAATCTTTGTAATATTGAACCGAGGTTCTGCATGCGGTTCCTCATAAAATACGGATAATGTTGTTGTGTTTTTAAAGTCAGTTAATGAGAAAGCTTGCGCATTTGTTTTAAACGTGTGGTCAGCCCTAGTACCTTACGCCGTGCATTAATCTCTTCTTCATTGAAACAGAGTTGCTGCATTAGTTCAGCTAAAGGCAAATGATTATGTTCAATGAGATAAATGTCCTGTTCTCTGCTCCATTTGGCTTGTTGTGCTTGAGCCAACAACTTTTTGACATCCAGTCTCACCATCTCTTCATCCATTTTAAAACCATGAGGATAGAAGCCTTAGCCTCTATCCTCTAACATAAATTGAATCGTTTAGGCAGGAATCGCTTCCGCAATCGCTTCACGCGTCCAGACACGATGGTTTAGGATTAAAGTCTTGAAGCTATCTTGTACTGCTTCAAACTGTCCGTTTGCCAGAGTTCCTTCATCGCTAACCAAACGCAGATCTTCAATCAGCTTGCCTTTATCACCCAGGAACACGATTGGTTTTAAATGCTTGTAGGCTTCCAGCAGATAATGAGTCGCCACACCGTCTTTCATTACCACATCGTAATTATCACCGTCAGCAATCACCACGGCATCATAGGCAATGGATGGTTCTGCTTTTTGCATACCATCGGAAGGAATCACCTCGCCTTGCTGACCCAGTACCGGGCCCGGTTTTGGGGTCAGTACATCGACCACAGCCCCTTCTGATTCTGCCCAAGCTTGAACAGCTTTGATACTGGCCTCATTGGCCTTGTCGTGCACCAATAGCGCAATTTTGCGTGCCTTAATATCTTCAGGTTTAAATGCCTCAAAAGATAAACGTGGTGAAACCTGCACCTCTGGCAATTTTGCCGCCTTTTTCTCTGCCGGAATTTCAATGCCCAATTGGTCAGCCACCTGCTGTGCCAAGTCCAGATCGATATTGCAGAGCACTTCAAGCACTTCACGCTCACGAATATATTTGCGCTCCACCTTGCTCAGCTCGAAGACATAGGCATCGACAATATGCTTCTGTTCATGCGGCGTCTGGCTGCGGTAGAAAAGACGGGCCTGACTAAAGTGATCACTGAATGATTCGCTACGCTGACGGATCTTGTGTCCATCAATACGCTCCTGATAGCTTTCAAAACCACCGCCTTGTTCAGCTGGCGGAGTCTCAGTCGGCCAGTTATTGTCAATCGAATTCGGCTCATAACTGGCTTGACCGGTATGTACAATACGCTGGTGTAAACCATCACGCTGGTTATTGTGGAATGGACAAACCGGCTTGTTAATTGGGATCTGGTGGAAGTTTGGACCACCTAAACGGCTGAGCTGAGTATCGGTATAAGAGAACAGACGGGCCTGCAATAATGGATCATTGGTAAAATCCAGTCCTGGCACAATATGTCCCGGACAGAATGCCACCTGCTCGGTTTCACCGAAGAAATAATCAACATTACGGTTCAGCACCATTCTGCCAATCGGCGTCACCGGCACCAGTTCTTCCGGAATAATTTTGGTTGGGTCCAGCAAGTCGAAGTCGTACTTCATCTCATCTTCTTCTGGAACGACCTGTACACCCAACTCCCATTCCGGATAGTTACCGGAGGCAATCGCTTCATATAAGTCACGACGATGGAAATCCGGATCTTTACCCGCCAGTTTTTGTGCTTCATCCCAGACCAGTTGGGCGAGACCCTGTTTTGGCGTCCAGTGGAATTTCACAAAAACCGCTTTATTCTCGGCATTGATAAAACGGAAAGTATGTACACCAAAGCCTTGAATGGCTCTTAAATTACGCGGAATACCCCGATCCGACATGGCCCACATCACCGCATGTGCAGATTCAGGCACTAAAGAAACAAAATCCCAGAAAGTATCATGTGCAGATGCACCGGTAGGAATCTCGGTCTGAGGTTCAGGTTTGACTGCATGTACAAAATCCGGGAACTTGATCCCATCCTGGATAAAGAATACCGGCGCATCATTCGCTACCAGATCGAAGTTACCTTCATCCGTATAAAACTTGGTGGCAAAACCACGGATATCACGTACCGTATCTGCTGAACCACGTGGTCCCTGTACGGTAGAAAAACGCACAAATACTGGCGTTAGCACACTGGTATTGGTCAGGAAGCCTGCCTTGGTCAGTTTTTCATTCCCCGGATAAGCCTCAAAATAGCCATGTGCGCCGACACCGCGGGCATGCACAATACGTTCTGGAATTCGCTCATGGTCAAAATGGGTAATTTTTTCCCGGAGAATAAAATCTTCGATCAAGGTCGCACCGCGAACGCCTGCCTTGAGACTGTTCTGGTTATCGGAAATTTTAACCCCTTGATTGGTAGTGAGTGCCTGTTCGGTCGCATCACTGCGATATGCGTCGAGCTGTTCACTTTTTTTATTGGTATTTTGTTTGTCTAAACCGTCTTTACCAGTCGCGGGGCTATTGGCCTTAATTTTCATGATGTATTCCTTGCTGAGCTTGAGTTTAGTTCAGATATTTTTGGTCTATCTCAAAGTCGCTTGAGCTTATATATTGCATGGCTTACCGAATCAAAATCATCCCGCAAGTCAATCTGCTACAGCCGATCCTGTATCAGCCTCACATTTCTTCTGAATATGCTGACTCGAAGCATTTTTGCTTTTCTGGGAATATTGTTATTGGTTTCGCCTGTGTCCTAACATAACTGCATTTGAGAAAGAGATTTATTATTGTTTGTAGTGCCTTGTTTAATTAAGGCAGCATTGTGTTATTTTTTATAAATTTCGGGTTTATTTATGATTTAAATTTTTATCTAAGTTATTTATTTAAAATAAAATATTAAAATTTCACAGAGATATTTCGAAATAAAGATTCAGTATGGTGATATGTGATCTTGCTCATAAATAAGCGTCATAACCCAAAACGATGTTTCAATCCTGAAATGATTAGGACTTTTTTAGAAGTTCAATTTGCTATAAGAAATTAACGTGCTACCGCTGAAGATGGTCAGAACTTGACAGATTTAAATAGTTACAATCCCGCGCCCTGCTTATACATAATAACTAAACTTCCTGCCCTCATATTGATCTAATATCTATAACTTATAACCACTTAAATCTATCAGCCTGTTCAGATCAAATACAAAGTCATAGAGATCATTTCATCTCTTGGCTCGGGCTTCGACTACATCCGACTTTATTTTAATACACCATATCGCGTTAAGTTTGAAGGAGTAAGAGCATGGCCTCTTCTAAAAAAGAATCTAAAGCAATGAAAATTGATATCGGGATTTCGCATGATGATCGCGCCAAAATTGTCGACGGTTTATCCAGACTTTTAGCAGACAGCTATACCCTGTATTTGATGACCCATAATTTTCACTGGAATGTCACCGGCCCCCAGTTCAACAGCCTGCACAACATGTTTATGACTCAATACACTGAGCAGTGGAATGCGCTGGACATCATTGCTGAACGTATTCGGGCTTTGGGTTTTGCAGCACCCGGCACTTATAAACAGTTTGTAAAACTTACCTCCATTAAAGAAGTGGAAGGTGTGCCTAAAGCTGAAGAAATGATACGTTTACTGGTAGATGCGCATGAAACTGTGGCACGTACCGCCAGAAGTATTTTCTCGATCATTGAAGAAGCCAATGATCAGCCGACTGCTGACATTCTCACGCAAAGACTGGAAGTCCACGAAAAAACGGCCTGGATGCTGAGAAGTAATCTGGAACAATAAAATCGGATCGAATCTTTGAGATCAAGCTTATTCACAGGATGAAATAGAAACTTGCGGCAGTGCCATTAAAGTTCGGCTTCATCCTGACGCTTTGATTAGATATGATTTACCGGCGTTCAATGATTAGGTCAACCTGAAAGACAGAATCATTAAAATTAAACCATCAAAATTTAAGGATGTAGGCAATCGCATACATCCTTTTTTAACAAACAGATTGTTTACAGATTATTTCAATCTCATATATGGCTATCATTTTTTGAAAGCTATAAATCTGAAATATCTTTTCGATCGCTTCAAAAAATTAGCCCTCCTGGCTCCTTACAGTACAGCTTAATCTTGAGGAGAATTGCTCGAATCACTTTCAATCCGGCCATCGACCAGATTGATGGTACGATCACAAGTGGCAGACAGGCGCGGATCATGCGTGACTAAAAGTACGGCGCAGTCGCGTTCACGATGCACTTTACGAAACAGTTCAAACATATCAGCCGCGGTCTGGGTATCCAGATTACCTGTCGGTTCATCGGCCAATAATAATGCCGGCTCAGTAATCAAGGCCCGAGCAATGGCCACCCGCTGCTGCTGTCCTCCGGACAATTCATTCGGTTTACGCTCGGCAAATTTTTCCAGTCCCACTGCCGCCAGTAAATCACGTGCGCGTTGCATTGCCTGCTGATTCGGTTTGCCATGCGCCATCATTAAAGGCATGAGAATATTATCCAGTGCACTAAATGCCTGAATCAGATGGTGAAACTGAAATACAAATCCGATGCTGTTGCCGCGCAGCGCCGTACGGCCGGTATCATCCATCGCACTGGTAGGTTGTCCCAACAAATACAGCTCGCCACTCGTTGGTTTATCTAGCAGTCCCAGAATATTCAGTAAGGTACTTTTTCCAGAACCGGAAGGGCCAATAAGTGCAGCAAAGTCGTTGCGATCAATGCGCAGGTCAATGCCATGCAAGACCTCAACCTCATTGGGCTGTCCAATATTATAAGATTTTCGCAGCGCTTCCAGACGCAGAACTTCCTGAGATTGCTCAGACATGACGAATCGCCTCCACCGGGTCGAGTGCTGCTGCCCGGCGTGATGGCACCGCTGCAGCCAGTACGCCTGTTAATGTCGCCAACAATAGCGCCAATATCACCAGTTCAATCGATATCGGAATATAGAATAATCCCGGCCCAAAATTATTAAATACCCACACCAGGCCATAACTGACTATGCTGCCCAGCACTGAACCGAGCAAGCCGAAGATTGCGCCCTGAAACAGAAAAACCCTCAGGATTTGCGATTGGGTTGCACCTGTCGCCCGCAGAATACCAATTTCTCGGGTGCGCTGCACCACACTGACGGACATGACGCTGGCAATCCCGAAAGCCACCGAAATTGCGACAAAGACAATAATCATATTAGTCGACAGGCTTTGTGCAGTAATGGCATTCATCAGTTGTGCATTGGTTTCAATCCAGCTTTCGGCTTTTAATGAGGTCAGGCGTCCGACTTGTGCGGCAACCTGGTCTGCTTCAAAAATATTGGCAATGGTTAGGTCAATCACCGTTACCCCGCCTGGCAGGCCGAGTAAGGACTGTGCCTGCTTGAGATCCAGATAGACATAACGCGCATCCAGTTCGCGCACACCCAGTTCAAAAATACCGGCAATATTCACCAAAGCACTATTTTGTTGACCAGTATCCAGTCGCAACTTGCTGCCGACCTGAACACCGAGGTCTTTGGCCAGTTGACTGCCAATCAGCACATCATCCGCGCCGACCCGCAACTGGCCACTGGTTAAATATTCTTTTAATGGAATGATCTGCTGATAACGCTCCAGATTCATCCCGACCAAGGCCACGGATTCAATCGCATCACCGCGTTGTACAAAGGCCGGTCCAGACACCACCGGCGAGACAGCGGTCAGTACGGGTAACTGGTCTAATGTTTCAGTAATCTGTTGCCAATTGTTGATCGAACGCAGGCGCTGTGCTCGTTTGTCTTCCTGCAATAATTGCACGGTTCCGGCGGGAGACGGCACAATCTGGTTAACTTCATCGGGTGACAACAGGCGAATATGCGCCTGTGTGCCTAAGGTTCGTTCGACAATATTGGCTTGTAGCCCCTGAATCAAAGCGGTGATAAAGACGATTACTGCCACGCCCACGGCGACCCCGATGGTGATCATGATGGACTGCGCGCAACCCTCACGCAAAAAACTGACCGCGATTTTCCATTCGATCCAGAGCCGCCCGAATAAATTTTTCAATCGAAGTTCACCGGTAATTCATTTTTACTATTGGCCATATCAGCAGAATTCTGTAATGAACTCTGTTGTGGTTTTAAGCGAACTCTGGTGCCATCCTCCAATGAAGATTCGGCATCTGCCAGCACCTGGTCACCCTCGCTCAGCCCGGTTTTCACTTCTGACATGGCCAGGCCACGCAAGCCTAAAGTAATCTGCTGACGCTGTACTTTTCCATCACGTACCATTAACACCACGGCTTTATCTCCCTTGATACTGCTTAAAGCATCATTTGGAATAGCCAGTGCCCGGGCTCGTTTGGCCGTCTCGACATTCACCGATACCGTCATGTCCTGACGCAGAAAATCAGGTACGGGGTTGACAGTTAACCTGACCTCTACTGTACCGCGCTGTGGGTCAATACTTGGCGCAATAAAATTGATCCGAGCTGGGAAAGACTGATCCGGATAGGCATCGCTAATGACGGTCGCATTTTGCTGCAAGGCGAGTTGCGGTAAATTCCGCTCATCTAGCGGTACCCGGATTTCTGTATTCCCTGTTAACGCAATGGTAAATAAAGTTTGTCCCGGCTGAACCAGATCACCCGGCTCGACATCGCGTGTCAGTACTGTGCCGGCGACCGCAGCCCGAATCTTGGTTTTGGCCAGTTGAGCCTGTGCCACTGCAAGCTGCTCCCGAAGCGACGCTTCTTCGACTTGACCCGCAGCCAATGCGGCTGCTTTTACCCGAGCTGTCTCATAATTATTGCGCGCGACTCGTTCCGCTTCCACAGCCTGTTCGACTTCTTCCCTCGACAGGATACCGGCTTCTGCATTACGTCGACGTGTAGCTTCTCGGCTGGCTTGCTCCAGCTGGGCTTTGGCACTGGCCAGTTCTGCTGCAGCCTGTGGCCGTCGGCTGCTTGCCAATTCGGTCAATGCCAGCTCGGCCTGTCTGACTTGGGCCAGCAATTCATCCGATTTCAATACCACCAGCAGATCACCCGGTTTAACCTGATCGCCTTCCTGCACCAGACGTTGCAGAACCACAGCACTAATTTCACTGCCTACCTGGGCACGTGAAACTGTCGCAACACGTCCGGTCGCAACAACATTTTGTACCAGCGGCATGGCACTCAGCGTATAACTAGGCACCACTGGCCCCTGCCACCAACGAAATAGAGCAAACCCTACTGCCAGTAGCAATACGATAATGAGCAAAATTTTATAGCGGGCAGCGCGCAATGAGAATCTCCGGTTGATTCGTCTAATTTAAAATAAGAAAGTCAAAACTGTATTTGTTTTTTCCCTAAGGTTTAATTTACAACAAGTTTCTAATTGGAATTATAGGTATTTTGTTGAATTTGAAAAGAATGTTGAGTTCCTGTCCACTTTTATGAGCTAGCTTAAGTCGGTGTCAGTGAATTTAATCAATAACAGATCCAGACACGGGATCAGGTAACAGAAAATTGTATTAAATTTCTCTTGAGTTCAAGGAATGGGAGCTTTCATTAAAAAACAGGCTAGATCATGATAGAGCTCGCCTGTTCAATCGCTTGGGTGTTAATTGGATATTAGTTAAATGTTAGACCGTACGACGCAATGGCTGATCACGTTGCGCCAGACTTTCGCCCATCGGCACAAGCCGTCTATCAGGATCAATCTTTTGCCAAGGCAGGTCATTCGGGTCTGCTTTCATGGCTCCAGGCGCTTTCGCGACTAAAATGGCAGCAGCCATGTCCTGAAAATCTGCACGAAAATGTACCGAGCTTTTCACCACGATGATCGATTTATCTTGAGGCACAACACCAAAAATTCTAAACATATTACGATCGAGCAACTGGGCTTTGTAGGAACTGACTGCAATTTCAATACCATCTATTTCCAGTAATACACTCGGGCCGATATCCGCCTCAACGCCATGCATCATGGGCCCGCCATAGCTGAATTTCCCATCGCTATAGGCTTTGATTTTAAATTCAGCGCTAAATAGAGCATCCCCCGCAATACCTGATGTTCCGCCCAATTTCGCATAAAAATGCTGACCAAGCTCAAGCTGATAGGCTTGTTGCACCACCGCAGGATCAACAATAAGCCCAATCAGTGCATTTTTAACCTGATGCCGATGTAGCGCCGATAGCATCCCGGTCGTATTCGAATCACCACCGGCTCCCGGATTATCCTGAGTATCTGCAATCACCACGGGTCTGGTCGAATGATGCTGTTGATAAAGTTGAAGTGCCTGCAGGACGGCATGATCGGGTGATAAAAAACCCATATTCCAATGCGTTTCTTGTTGCAGCACATGGGCGATATAGCGTTGCATGGCCTGATCTAACTGCTCAGCGTTTTCACTATAACCCCAGATACAACCACCACATTCCTCAAAATCTGCCGCCGGAAAACCCGGCGTGAAATTCATCTGGACAGGATTATTTTGTTCTAGCTGTTCGAGTAAATTCATACAAGACTGGGTAGGTTCCAGCTCGGTACATTGTGCATTCAGCGCAATCAAAAACGGCAGCTTATACATTTGCTTATGCAGCTTTTTACCCCGGAATATTTGATCTAGCAGTTGGGCACAGCGTTGTCCGGTTTGAGCCATATCTACATGCGGATAGGTCCGATAGCAAATCAGCACATCACTATGGGCAAACATCGCTTGCGTGACATTGGCATGGAAATCCAGACTGGCAATTACCGGAATATCCGACCCGACTGCTTCACGAACCCGTCTTAACAATTCGCCTTCACCATCATCCACCTGTTCACTGACCATAGCACCATGCAGATCCAGATACACCGCATCTGCCGGATGCTGCTGGATGCTTGCAATAATTTCATCACAGATCCGCTGGTAAGTGTCCTGCTCTACATGCGCTGAAGGTGAAGTGCCCGCCCAGATCACCGGTAAAAGTTGATACCCGAATTGTTCCGCTTGTTGAATAAAACCGCCAATCGGAATGTTCTGTTCCCGAAATTTCAGGATATCTGCGCCGCGGCTAAGCGGCGGAAATCCCCCACCCTGGACAAAATCCGCGTAGCTTGCTTTGGTCGGGGCAAAGGTATTGGTTTCATGTTGAAAGCCCGCAATGATGATTTTCTTCATATCCTGAATCCTTCCTATGCTACGTATTGATTATTTATCGACAATTAAGGCAGCGCGTGTTACTTGCTCGGGAACAACTTGCTTTTTCAGTCTGAAGGCATAAATCAGGAAAGCGCCACCGAGCATCATGATCACAGCAATCGTGAACCAGCCTGCCAGCATGGAACCGGTCATTGACTGTGCCATGCCCATAATA
The DNA here is from genome assembly GCF_056642055.1 of Acinetobacter sp. 129952. The sequence continues at coordinate 464,837 of NZ_JBWVSU010000001.1, forward strand.
TTTGGACTGACAAAACCACCGAGTAATCCGATACTGTTAATCAGGGCAATTCCGCCTGCTGCCGCACTACCGCTTAAGTATTTCGATGGAATTGACCAGAAAATGGTATAGGCACTAAACATAAAGGCCGTTGCGGTACAGATCGCAATAAAGGACAGCAGGAAATTCGCACTGATCACCGACAACATCAAGCTGACTCAGGCCAATACCGTCGGCACTACACAATGCCATTTCCGTTCCTGCCATTTGTCCGAGCTGCGGGCAAAAATGATCATGAAAATTGCACCGCATAAATATGGAATCGCCACCAGCCAACCAATCATCTGCAAATTTTGGATACCGCCCGACTTCAGTAAAGATGGTAGCCAGAAGCCAATCGCATAGATCCCACAGATAATGGTGAAGTAGGCCAAGGCCATGAAATAAATCCAGGGATCCTTTAATACCGCTTTAAAATTACTATGACCAGTGGCAGACTGATGTTGGGAAATTTCTTTCACCAATAAGGCTTTGTCCTCTTGAGACAGCCATTTTGCTTGTGAAGGATGATCGGTTAAATAAAAGTACGCTACGCAACCCAATAGCACGGTTGGCACAGCTTCTAATAAAAATAACCATTGCCAGCCAGAAAGATTATAAATCTGATGGAAAGTACTCATAATTTGCGTCGATAACGGCGCACCTAACATGCCAGCGAGCGGCCCAGCCAGCATAACAATCGCCATCACACGTGCCATGCGTGCACCGGAATACCAATAGGTCAGATAGAAAATCATGCCCGGGGCAAAACCGGCTTCGAATACACCCAACAAAAAGCGCAAGATATAAAACATTTGTGGGGTGGTGACAAACAGCATCGACATGGAGGTCAGGCCCCACAAAATCATGATACGGGTAATGGTTTTTCTGGCGCCGACTTTTTCAAAATACAGGTTGGTCGGCACTTCAAACAGCACATAACCTAAAAAGAATATGCCGGCTGCCATGCCATAAATTGCATCGTTAAAGCCCAGCTCCTGTTGCATTTGCAACTTGGCAAATCCGATATTGATCCGGTCCAGATAAGTAAAGAAATAACACAGCAATAAAAATGGCAGTAGTCGCCAGCTTACTTTCTTGTAAATCTGGTCTAACCGTTGCTGATGGGAGGTCATTAAATCCATCTAAAACTCCTTTTTATCTAGATCTTCTTATTGTTCAAAACAATGTAAGCATGCTCCTGACTTGATAACAATGTAATTTATTCGGCATACTGATGCTTTAAAAGCATCAGAGTTTTTATGGACAGAAACTTGCAATTCCTTGCGCCACTGAACGGAATCAATGAAAAGCGTTTGCGTTATTTCTATACGGTGATGATGTTTGGCTCGATGCGCAAAGCGGCAGATATCCTGAATATTGAACAGTCCGCCATGAGCCGACAAATTCAACTCTTTGAATCAGAATTAAAAATAAACCTGTTCAAACGTAAGGGACGGCATATTATTCCGACTGAAGCCGCCTATCTGGTACTTGAGTATTTCAAGGAAAATAAAAATCGTGAAAATGAATTATTTGACAGTTTATTTCAGCTGCAATCTTCTCAACTTGGCAAAGTGAATATTGTTTCAAGCGAAAGTTATATGCAACATATGATTTATGATGTACTTCGACATGTGCATCATAAATATCCAAATCTTGAAATCCAGTTAGAATTAATGAGTGCCCAGCATGTGGTACGACATATTGTGGACAGCCTGGCGCATATTGGATTGGCGTATAATCCTCCATTTCATACAGACATCAGCACCATTGCTCATAAAATAGAACCTTTTATTCTGGCTGTTCCTGCCGGTCATCCTCTTGCCAAGCTCAAGCATCGTATTTGTCTCTCTGAAATTTCAGCCTATAAATTTGCCTTAATGCCCGTAGGGCATGGTTTTCGTCAGCTACTCGACAGTGAAATGGTACGCTTACAAGTGAACCTGAATATTGGCCTGACCACCAATTCTATTTATGCCTTAAAAAATTATGTGGTGGCTGGACATGGGATTTCTGCCATGCGCTATGCAGATATCGCAGATGCAGTTAAAGAAGGTCAGGCCGTTGCCTTAACTATTGATTCCGAACTGTGCAACACGGCTCAAACCCAACTGATGGTTCGTAAAAACACCCATTTGTCAGAGTCGAAGCATTTATTAATCGAGCGCATTCATTCTAGTTTTGATTTGATCTTTTAAATTGCTTATAAAATTTAGGCAATAAAAAAGCCACTTAATTAAGCGGCTGATTTATAACAAGAATTTTGATGGAGGTGGCGTCAATTGAACTCAAATCCTAACCTATTCATTCTAAATATATTTTATTGAATAAAAAAATTCATTGACCCAATTTTGACCCAAATTAGATTTAGTGCATTGAATCACTTTAAAATCTTGTTCAAATCCGAATTCAGGATTTGAAGTGGCGTACGGCATTATAGCAGAAAATTATACCTAAAAATAAATGCAATGTTATATCATTACATTTAGCTCATTATGATATTAATAATCACATCAAGCTCAGTATAGTTCAATTTTTTAATTTGTACTTTTGCTTAGGACTCTTTGGGTTATTAGGGAGCGTTCGTTCAATTACCCCAGCCTCCAATGCTGGATTTAAATATTTTTTTTGGAATGTTGCTCGGTGTGACAAGTCTAATAAAGCCATCAGCTCAGTTAGGTTATATTCCTTCTGCTCCATATGCTGGATGAGATATTTAACTTGATCGCTAACTTGAGTGGTATCTTGATCGCTGGCATCAGAACTAAGTATTGCATCTAGAATCATCTGCAAAATAAACTCAATAAAAGGTGCAGAATCTGAACGATCTGTGCTCGCTTACAATGCATCGTAATAAGCTTTTTGGTTTTGATAAATCAAGCTTTCTACAAGGATATTGAGAAAAATTGGATTCCACTGGCTTAAGATTAAAGTTTGCCACAAACGCTCTATTCGCCCATTACCATCAGTAAATGGATGTATAAACTCAAATTCATAATGAAATACTGAACTGTGAATTAATGGGTGCTCATTACCTTCAGCCAGCCATTGTAAGAACTTTCCCATTAAACAGTGGACTTAATCAGGCAACCTTCAATATGTCGTAAAATTCTTGAGGCTGTTGGCTCTGAAACTCCGTAACGCATAGCAACGTGAAATAAGGTTTGAGATTCTCGCCAACAAATCAGACAGGGCAGAACTTGATCCTCGATACTCAACTTAGACAATCTACCTTGAATAGAAGCGCAATTTTTTTTGATTGCTCAATCCTTAAATAAAAGATTTACCAAGAGATGTGTATATCACTTAAACTGTGATTCAGAAATTTCTTTGAATCGATGTATTTTCATTTGTAGATTATGCATCGTCATCAAGAAAATAATCTACGAATCCTCATCGAAAGAATGCTGATTTTTTTGCCTAGTGAAAGATATTTAAGGTTAAGATAATTTATTATTATTTACATAAAAACAAATACTTATATACAAGCATTTAAGATTTAATCAAAAAAATCAACAATATTTATCTTTATTAATAAAAACTTTCTATACAAAAAGAATTATTAACTTAAACTTTGAAAAAAAAATATATATATTTTTCATACATTATTTATGTAATTATTTCATTAATATCCTAAATTATTACTTTAAATAATTATTTTAATGGAAAAAAATTGGTTAGTAAGGACAAATCAAACCATTACCTTTTTGCCCATGGTCATAGTTATATTTATAGGACTAATTGGCTATGAATGGGTACGTACAGAACTGGTGGGAAGCTGGATTCTTCTAATTGGCTTTATTCTACTGGGACGCTTTTTAAATGCAGTTCAGTCCGTTGTACTAAGTATTGTCATTTTTATTACTCTTTTTATTTATATTTTATTTAATGTCCAAGCTGACAGCATGGATATTAATACTCGCTTCTTGCAGCTTTTTATTCTACCTGTAGCGCCACTTCTACTTAGTATTTACTATGAAATGATGTCGACCAACAGGCAAACCGACAATTTACTGGATACTTATCGTAAAAATCTGACCCATAAAACATTACCTATCAGTACTTATTTCTATACCCAAACTCAAGTTCAGGATATGTTAAATCTGAATCTGATTCCTCAATACGATGAAATTTATATAGAAATTACCAACCACAGTTTATTAAGAGATATGTTGCAGGTGGATGAACTAAAACTGTTGCAACAAAAAATTATCCATGTGCTGGAAAATAAGTTTGAAGTTCCTCACTTTTCCTTTACTGATAGCCGGCTCTCGGTCTTGCGCGTAATTATGATTGCCGATCGAGAATCTACTATTTCCAAACAACTGATTGAAAAAATCAAACAGATTGAACTGATTAAAACAGAGATTACTCATCTACCCCATCATCAGGGCCGACCCTCCTTGGAGGAACGCCTATGAGTCATTTTTTGCATGTCTGCGGTCTGATCGTTTCAGTCAATACACTGCCTGACCCAGTACTGAGTTCTTATTATCAACAATATTATCAATGTGAGCTTAAAACAGCCGATCCTGTTCAGCAACAAGCTTCCTCAGATATTACGCAAATTCCAGCCTACTTCCCAGTTCCTAGGAAGTTATGGCCGGTATTTAGCTTTGATCAAATACACTACGAAACTTATCAAAACATGAAAAATCAGGGTATTAAACCGGGTTTAATCATTCCTGAAAATTTCATGAAACCGTCAATCTACTTTCAGATCAAACAGGAGGTTTCGGAAGGTGCTATCCCGATTCTTGATCTAAGCAGTATCGAACCAAAGCGTTTTCGCGGACTTGCGACCCTCGCCACCAGTGCAGGTCTACGTCCCATGGCTGCCTATATACAGGATGGCTGGAATCCGAATCTCAAAACTTTACCTGCGGGACTTTACATTGTTCAGGCCAATCCTGGACAACTGCCTTTACCCGCCCGTTTAATTCAATCGGGTCAGCAACAATTTTACACCGCCTACCCACAAACTGCTTTCAATGGTACCGGAATTATCCTGAATCCTCAGGCGCCACTTGCCGAAAGTGAGATCGCTTATCCTGAATTGGGAATTTCCTGGACCTTTTTAAATACACGCTTTGACAGCCAACTGAACCGGACGCATACCAATCCATTCGGCTATGTCTTGCTCTCAGCAGGAATCGTAATCTTGCCATTACATCTGGTGCTCTCGACCCATTACCCTAATTTATTAAGCTTCTGGGGTACCTCTACTTCCTGGGCATCCGTTGTTGTGATCGTTATCTTAATGCTCATCCTCCTGATCACCATGTTATGGCGGAGGTTCAAAAAATCATGAGCATGATCGATATTCTGTTTATTACTGGCTTTATCGGGATCTGGATTCCACAGGCCTTTTGGGCCTGGCTCAGCTTTTCTGCCTGGCGCTATTCGATTCGAGCCAGTCAGGAACTGACCAATTTAGCAATACCTGAACGTTGGCCCATGCTGAGTGTACTGGTGCCGGCATATAACGAAGCACTGGTGATTGAAGATACCTTACGCTCTCTAGCTGCACAGGATTATCCGGCTGAAAGCTATGAAGTACTGCTGATTAATGATGCCTCCAAAGACAATACCCAGGAAATTGCCGATCGTATGGCAGCCGAATTTCCAGTCATTCGGGTCATCAATGTGCCTAAAGGTCAAGGCGGTAAAGGTAAATCCAGAACTTTGAATAACGGACTCAAACATGCCCGCGGAGAATTGATTGCGGTTTATGATGCGGACAGTACGCCAGAGCCAGATTGTGTGCGACTGATTGCCCAGACCTTGCTGGCAGATTCTAGTCTGGTCGCAGTGAATGGCAAAGTTCGTACCCGCAACTGGAAAGACAGCCCCCTTAGTACCTTTATCGCTATCGAGTTTATCTATTTCCAGTGGATTTTTCAGGGTGGACGCTGGCTGCGTTTCCGTCTTTCCACCCTAATGGGAACCAATTATGTGATCTGGCGAGATGCACTCGATATTCTAGGCGGATTTGACGAAAAATCCTTGGTCGATGACACCGAAATGAGTTACCGGATTTTTCTGGGACATAAACGGATTAAATGGGTGCCTTATGCCGTAGGCTGGCAACAGGATCCGGGCGACCTGAATATTTTTATCAAACAACGCTCGCGTTGGACTCAAGGTAACTTTTATGTAACCCGTAAATATTTAAGAACAGCGCTCCGGCATCCTTTTCCAATCGGAATGGAGATCGGCAACAATATTATGTGTTACATCATTTTTGTGCCAGCCCTGTTCTTAAGTCATATGACGCTGGTGGTTGGTCTACTCGGTATTGATGGCACCACGATTCCCGGTCCATTTACCTTACTCTTCATTTTGGCCTTTATTCTTTATCTGGTCCAGATCTGGTTCACCCTCAGTCTGGAAAAAGAAGTGCCTAAACGATTTTACTTCTATGCCTTTATCGCTTATTTCACCTATTCACAGGTATTTCTCCTGATTGTCTTTAAAGCCGCCTGGGACATGTTAAAAGGCAAAATCAAGGGTGAGGGAATTACTTGGTACAAGACAGAACGAAAGAAGGAAAAAAAATGATCATGCACATAAAAACAGCTCCTTTGAGATTAATGTCTTCACTTATCTTGGCATTGTCTAGTGCACCTCTCTATGCGGCCACCTGGAAGCTTGATGATGTAGTTGCACGGCATGTAGAGCAAACTACACCTTACTTTTTTTATGTTGGAAAAGGTGAAAGCTGGCAGGATGTCCAGTTCAGCAGTCAGTTTAATGTACAGGGTAGCAGTACAGTGATTGTCCGGTATGACAATCAGCTGATTCATCAACAAAATTTGAGTGGTAAAGGCACATTAAATTTTAGCCTCCCCCCTGCCGACAGCGGTTTTCATCGGCTGGATATCAGTATTTTACAAAAACCAGGACCTGGACAAAGTACTGCCAATATTTGTCTTGAATCAAGCAATTTACAGACTACCTTGACTCTACCAAATCTGAGTTACCAATCGCAGCGTAACAGCATGCAGCTGAATCAACTCCCGGATGTCCTGTTCAATAGCCAATTGAACCGCTCAGAACCAGTACAGGCACTGCTAGGTTTTAATACGGCAAATTTCCTGGAAGCCACCATGATGAGTAGGCTGGCAACGGCCTGGAATTTTGCGACACCTGTGCAATGGCGGCTAAATACCACTCCTGAATCAGCACCTGATTTCATGATCAATATTCAGCGTTCGGCCGCAAAATTACCCGCAGCACGGATGAGTCTAAATCAGGTTAACCAGGTACCAAGCCTGACGATTGAATACTCTTCAGAATCCCAATTATTGATGGCCGTCAATGCCCTGCTCAATCAGCAATATCTGGCACAACTAAATACTGCAACAGCGAGTTTAAATGGCCCTGTCGCACGACCAAACTGGGCCAGTGTACGCCGTTTTGAAAGCTTGGCTGATCTGGGCATTTCCGATTTCAAACTAGACAATACTCCCAAAAATATTTCACTGGTCTTTCCTGCTGTTTGGGAAGCTACGGATATTTTAAAGGGTCAGCTTAATTTCCGTTCGCAAAGCGGACTCTTACAAGGCTCGACCTTACAGGTTTGGCTCAATGAAGTACTCGCAGGTAGTACCAGTCTGGCAAAACTGGATTCCAGCCCGGTTGAGCGGCAGTTTGAATTTGTAGGTGCAGATTATCCCTATACCAACAGCTTTAACATGACGGTGAGTAATAACCAGTTAAATAGCAATAATTGTCTACCTAATGCGGGTAATGCCTTATGGATTGATGCTAAAAAATCCAAGCTTAGTCTGCCTTACCAGATGAAACAGGGAGTCATCAGCCTGTCTACAGTTTTTGACAAGACTCCTGAAATTGCCATGAATACGCCTGTAGCCACCCCCATCGCGATCAGCCTGGCTCAAGTTGCCAAGAACATGCTGCTCAGTAATGATCCAATTGGTCTGAATATCACCCAGCTGAATCCAAGTACACCTAAAATCATTAATATCCTGTTGAATGCCCAGCGTTATCAATCCGAATTGCAAAAATACAGTCAGATTCTTTACTTACCTACTACGGCAAATGGTAGTTTGATCACCATCAGAAACGGGAGTTTCTGGATTTATAGCGACAACAACCTCGGGGTAGAAAATTTTGCCCGCTTCTGGCCGCAAATCCAGCAGAAAATCCCGAACAATACTGCGGCCTTGTTTATTTCTGCCCAAGGGCAAATTACCGTACTTAGTCAAACCGCTATAGAAAATGCAGAAACCCCGATAATTGAACAGATTTCTATGCGAACTATTGCTATTATTCTAGTGATTGTTGCTGCGCTTATTATAGGGCTGCTGTTCTGGCGCAGAACCCGTAAGGCACAAAAAACCAAAGAAGAATAATGATGAAAAAATACCTGATTTTAGGCTTACTAGTGTTACTGGCACTTCCTGCCTTGGCTTTTACTGGCTCTGCGTTTTTTATGGCACGTGCAGATGCTAAAGCGGTAACAGCGCCTAAAATTGAGGGTATTTTCTGGCAGGTTGACCAGATGAGTCACGCCTCCGGTAACTGGCACTTATTAGGCATCGATACCTTAGTCACTCAATGGAGTATTGTAGACGGACGCTCCTTTTTTAAAGAAATCTCCGGAGCCCAATGGCAACATCAGCCGGACTGGAATACGATTACCGAACAACCCTGGTCCAAGCAGGTTATCTTAGGTCTGGCAGGCATTTTTCAGGAACCTGTGGCACGTGAAAATATTGACCAGCTCTTTTTGCAATCCCAACAGATTATTAAAACTTCTCTTCCAGTTCAGCCTGCTGCTTATTATTTTCCTGTAGAAGCTGACCCAAGCTGGCATGGAGTTGCCAATCTGGCGCGTTATGTTGCCGAGTTCCAGCGACCAGTCTGGATCAGCATTTATAGTGCAGACCGCAAATCACGTTTTTTACATTATTGGCTTGAAAGCTGGTTGCCTGATAATGCTCAAGTCTTTTTTCAGGATGGCGTCGGTGTGGGCACGCGCAGCCCCGAAGAAGCGGCGGTGATTTATCAAAATCTTAAACATCAGGTTGGTGACAAAAGAGTTGTGATTATTCTCGAAGCTTTCCGGCCTAAACCGGGAGGCGGCTTTCGTGCAGCTTATCCTTGGGAAATTGCAAAACAGTTAAAAGCTTATGCTGGAGAGCGTGTCTATATTTTTGATGGTCCACATTATTTAAATAAAGCCAGTGTGCTCTGGCTTTATTTGTGGATGAAAATCAATTACTAAGCTCTGGCTGTTAAATCTTGCAGCATCTGTTCCAAAATACGTTCCGAAGCATGACCATCACCAAATGGATTTTCGACTTCTGCATGTTGTCGATAATAGGCTGAATCATCCATTAGACGAGAAAACTCTTGTACGATTTTGGCCTGGTCGGTACCGACCAGTATTCCACACCCTGCTTCAACCACTTCGGGGCGTTCAGTTACATCCCGCAGTGTGAGCACCGGTTTTTGATAAGTGGGGCTTTCTTCCTGAATACCGCCTGAATCAGTCATAATAAAATAGGCTGCACCTAAAACAGCCAGTAAATCCGGATAATCCAGAGGTTTTAACAAATGTACCTGCGGATGATCCAGAAACTCGCGATAGGCAATTTCATATACCTGCGGATTGAGATGCACAGGCCAAGCAAAATGCAGCTCTGGATAACGGCGACATAGTGTATGGATGGCGGCACAGATATTTTGAATACCTTCACCAAAATTTTCCCGTCGATGTGCGGTCAGCAAGACCAGTTTATCTTGCTCACTTAATTTCAGCCCCATTCGCTCTAACCTTTGCTCAGACTGCTGAGAAGAAGATTGCATTAAATCACGGGCATGATAAATAGCATCAACCACGGTATTACCGGTAATAAAAATCTGCTGGTCCGGAATATTTTCCTGACGCAAGTTTTCTGCAGAACGCCAGGTAGGGGCAAAATGCCAGCGGGCCAAACGGGAAACCAGTTGTCGGTTACCTTCTTCCGGAAATGGATGCATCAGATCAAAAGAGCGTAATCCGGCTTCAACATGCGCCAGATGAATATTCAGGTTAAAGGCCACCAGAGCACCTGCAAGTACAGTGGTGGTATCCCCTTGCACTATAATTACATCACATTTCGGCATGTCACGATATACTTGATCGAGTTCGGTCAATGCCTTGCTTAATAGAATATTTAGACTTTTGCCAGGTTGCATGATTTGCAGATGATGATCAATCTTGATTTGGAAAAACTCGATCGCATCCTGTACCAATTCCAGATGCTGACCGGTAAATACCACACTGACTCTAAATCGTGAATCCTGCTGGGCTTTTAAGATGACGGGTGCTAATTTAATCAGTTCAGGGCGAGTACCAAAAATAAAAGAAAGATCAATCGGCATGGTTAAAAGCTCCAGTAATAAGTCAGTTCCACTCGGGTATTATCAAAAGTTCTTTTTCCAGACACAGGTGCCCCATTTACATATTTGCCATACATCTGTTCAACACGTAGCTTGACCGGAAAGTCTGCAGGTTGCCAGGCTATACCCGGTCCCAGCTCTGCCAGGTTGTTATAAAACTCGTTATTGGAGTCATTAATCGTATGTAGCTTCAGATAAGTCTGGATATTGCCTAGATGATCCCGGTTAAAGTTCCAACCGGTACGCAAGCGCAGGTCGCCAATTACATTATAATCTTCACGTGAATAGCTCGCTGCATTGCCATACAGTTCGGCAAAATACTGAGTCTTCTGGGTAACCGGACTATGACTGGTTTCGGAATCATGCCAATACCATTCCTGATAACTGGTCAAACCAAAATTAATACTTTCCCTGAATTTGTCTCGGTTTAAATCGATTAGATCATAACTTCCGCCGAGTTCCAGATATAGATAGAGCGGCCATTCCCAAGGACGGTAATTTGTTCCAACACCGACAATGGCTGCATTCTGGTCAATAATCTCAGGTCGCGCACCGCCGGTAGATTGGGTATCCCTGTTAATGCTGGCAAAGCCATAAATCTGGCCACGGTTCTCTTCTCCCCAATAACGTCCATAACGGAGCTTCAAGGGCAAGATGGCTGTGTCATAACGTCCTTCAAAAGAAGGAGAAAAATAGATATCAGCAAAGGTATTTTGAGTCTGACCACTTGTTGTTCCACTTAAATTGAGTACTGCTTGTTGGGCTTTTGCTGCAGTTTCAGGATTTGAGGAACTTTGCAGTTTTTTAAATATTTCTAAAGCCTCGGGATTACGCTGAGCAGCATTCAATAGATAAGCTTTTTGCAACAACAATTGTTCATCATTTGGTGTTAATTCAAGCGTTCGATCAATATAGATTAAGGCTTGATTATTATTATTTTTACGCATTTCCAGATAGGCCCAAGTTTTCCAGACCTTTGGATCTCTCGGTGATTTTTGACTAATCTGCTGTAAAAGTTGTGTTGCCTGTTCGAGATCCTTTTGTTCAACTTGGTAATATTGTTCCCACAATATATAAGTTTCAGGAAGGGTTTGCGCTCGAGTTGATAAAGTTATAATAATCAGGAAAATACTTGAAATAGTAGGTAATCTTTTCATTTTAATGCATGAATTAGAATATTATAGTTCACACTATAACAGCAATTTATTTTAAACTTAATGTGAATTAAATTAAGTTACTAAACTCTCTATTTTTTTAACAGGAGATATGATATTCACAGAAAATATGAGAACATTACTATTATAAATCCTACTCAAACTGATAAATCTATTATTCAAATAATAATTTTCTTATTTATGCGGTAACTTAGCTGATTGCTCTTATCCTCCTATTTTTCACGACCAATTGCTTATCCGCGATTCGGGCTAATTATTTAAATTAAAAATTATTTAATATCCTAAAAAACGGATAAAGATCTGGAGGATTCGGATAGCTCTGTAGGATGAATTTCTCTTTAATAAGGGAAATTACCCTAATGGACTAGAGGATACAACAATGACCTCACGCAGCATTACTGAATGGCAGGGCTTCGTTAAGAACTGTATTGATTTTCGTCCACACGATGGTGTGTACCGGATTGCTCGAGACATGTTCACTGAAGCTGAACTGTTTGACCTTGAGATGGAACAAATCTTTGAAAAAGTCTGGATTTATGCCTGTCATGAAAGTGAAATTCCAAATAATAATGATTTTGTGACCGTTCAAATTGGTCGCCAACCCCTGATTATCAGCCGTGACAGTAATGGTGAACTTCATGCCATGGTTAATGCATGTGAACACCGGGGTGCTACCCTGACACGTGTCAGCAAAGGAAACCAAACCACGTTTACTTGTCCTTTCCATGCATGGACCTATAAGTCAGATGGCCGCTTGATTAAAGTCAAAGCGCCAGGTGAATATTGCGAACACTTCGATAAAACCACACGTGGTCTCAAACAAGGTCGCATTTCTAGTTATCGTGGGTTCGTATTTGTCAGCTTAGACAGTCAGGCGACAGATTCTTTAGAGGATTTCTTAGGTGATGCCAAGGTCTTTCTCGATTTAATGGTTGAGCAGTCACCAACGGGTGAGCTTGAAGTATTGCAAGGTAAATCAGCTTATACCTTTGCAGGCAACTGGAAATTACAGAATGAAAATGGTTTAGACGGTTATCACGTCAGTACAGTGCACTATAACTATGTATCGACTGTACAGCATCGTCAGCAAGTGAATATCGAAAAAGGAGCTGACTTAGATACGTTAGATTACAGCAAATTAGGTGCTGGTGATTCTGCAACTGATGATGGTTGGTTCAGCTTTAAAAATGGTCATAGTGTATTGTTTAGTGATATGCCCAATCCAACAGTCCGTCCAGGTTATAGCACTGTAATGCCATACCTTTTAGAAAAATACGGAGAAAAACGTGCCGAATGGGCAATGCATCGTTTAAGAAATCTGAATTTGTACCCTAGCCTATTCTTTATGGATCAAATCAGCTCTCAGTTACGTATTATTCGTCCTGTGGCATGGAATAAAACAGAAGTTATTAGTCAATGTATTGGGGTTAAGGGTGAGTCTGCCGAAGCACGTCGTAACCGTATTCGCCAGTTTGAAGACTTTTTTAACGTGTCAGGTTTAGGCACCCCAGATGACCTTGTAGAATTCCGTGAACAACAAAAAGGTTTCCAAGCTCGACTCGAGCGCTGGAGTGATATTTCTAGAGGTCATCATACTTGGGAATATGGTATTACCCAAAATGCTCAAGATTTAAACATTAAGCCAGTCATTACTGGACGTGAATTTACCCATGAAGGCCTGTATGTCAATCAACATGGTCAATGGCAACGTTTAATGCTAAATGGCCTAAATAAAAAAGCATTAAAAATGCAAGATGTGACTTTTGAGCAACACACTATCAAGGACGAGGTGTAATCATGACTGCTGAACTTAACTTTGCTGTTTCTCAGTTTTTAATCAAAAAAGCTGAACTTTGTGATACCTATGATTGGGATGCTTATCTTGATCTATATGATGAAGATAGTGAATACCATATTCCACAGTGGATTGATGATCATAACTATATCCAAGATCCGAATCAGGGCTTGTCGTATATTTATTATGAAGACCGTACAGGGCTGGAAGACCGAATTTTTCGCATCCGTACCGGTAAGGCGGCCTCTGCCACCCCCCTACCACGCACCTTACACATGATTAAGAATGTTCGGGTTAAAGAACTAGATGATGGCTTAATTGAAGCAAAAGTAGCATGGCACACCCTGTATAACCGTCAAGGCTTGGAAGGCAGTTTTTATGGTCATGCCACTTATACCTTACGCAAAGATCAAGATAGCTTCCGTATCCGCCGTCAACATACAGTTTTGCTAAATGACAAAATTGACTCTGTCTTAGACTTTTATCATGTTTAAGGATCAATACTATGACTTATTCAGTCGCGCTCAATTTCGCTGATGGTAAAACCTTCTTCATCTCTGTACATGATGACGAATTGCTGCTCAATGCAGCAATTCGTCAAGGGATTACACTACCTTTGGATTGTCGTGAAGGGGTATGTGGAACCTGTCAGGGCCAATGTGAAAGCGGTTCTTACGAACAGGAATATGTCGATGAAGAGGCACTCAGTGAACGCGATTTGGCAGAACGTAAGATATTGGCTTGCCAAACCCGGGTAAAATCTAATGCTTCTTTTTACTTCGATCATAATTCAAATCTTTGTAATGCTGGCGAATCTTTAAAAATTGCCACTACAGTGACTGCAGTAGAACTTGTTTCTGAAACCACGGCCATTTTGCATATTGATGCCAGCAGTTATAAGCAACCTTTGAACTTTTTACCGGGTCAATATGCACGTCTGCAAATTCCGAATTCTGAGGAATGGCGTTCTTATTCTTTTGCAAACCAGCCTAATGCAACCAACCAGTTGCAATTCTTAATTCGCCTGCTGCCAAACGGTGTAATGAGCAATTACTTGCGTGAATGTTGTGAAGTAGGACAGACCATTTATATGGAAGCTCCTTTAGGCAGTTTCTATTTGCGTGAAGTCGAGCGCCCCTTGGTCTTTATTGCTGGTGGGACGGGATTATCTGCCTTTTTAGGGATGCTGGATAATATCGCTGAACAACCTAATGCCCCAGCAGTACATCTTTATTATGGCGTGAACCAAGAAGCCGATTTGTGTGAACAACAACGTTTACATAAGTATACCGAACGGATGCCTAATTTTAAGTATCAGCCAATAATTAGTAAGGCGTCAGAAAGTTGGACTGGTAAAACCGGTTATATTCAGGACCATTTAAATAAAGACCAGCTTGCAGAGCAAGCATTTGACATATACCTATGTGGGCCACCCCCAATGATTGAAGCGGTAAAAGACTGGCTGGAAGATCAAGCCCTACAGGACTACCGCATTTATAGTGAAAAATTTTTGCAAAGCAATACAACGAATCGTTTTTAAGAACATGGGAATACCCAAAATAAAAGTATTGAGCTTTATAGCTTGGATGTAAATCAAACACCTACTTAAGGAAAATAGCATGGAACGCAAACAAATTAGTGATCTGGTTAAGCAAATGAATGTAGACACCGCCACTGGACCTGTCGACACACGAGTACAGGAAATCATTGTCCGTTTAGTCACAGATCTTTTTCAGGCCATTGATGAGCTCGATATTCAGCCGTCTGAAGTGTGGAAAGGCTTAGAATATTTAACTG
This sequence comes from Acinetobacter sp. 129952, assembly GCF_056642055.1. The sequence continues at coordinate 480,038 of NZ_JBWVSU010000001.1, forward strand.
ATGCTGGACAAGCTAATGAACTGGGCCTACTCGCAGCTGGCTTGGGATTGGAGCATTTTTTAGACTTGCGAGCTGATGAAATCGACTTAGAAGCAGGTATCACTGGAGGTACGCCACGTACCATTGAAGGCCCTCTGTATGTAGCAGGTGCACCTGAGTCTGTGGGTTTTGCCCGTATGGATGATGGCTCTGAGTCTAATCAAATTGATACTCTCATTATTGAAGGGACAGTAACCGATACAGAAGGTAATGTAATTGAAAATGCCAAAGTCGAAATATGGCATGCAAACAGTTTAGGAAATTATTCCTTCTTCGATAAAGCTCAATCAGACTTCAACTTACGCCGCACAATTTTTGCCGATGATAAAGGAAAATATGTAGCGTTAACCACGATGCCGGTCGGTTATGGCTGTCCTCCAGAAGGTACTACACAGGCTTTGCTAAACAAGTTAGGCCGTCATGGTAATCGCCCTTCCCACGTGCACTATTTTGTATCTGCGCCTGGATTCCGTAAGCTCACCACCCAGTTCAATATTGAAGGTGATCAATATTTATGGGATGACTTTGCTTTCGCAACGCGCGATGGTTTAGTCGCAACAGCAGTAGAAGTTACCGATCCAAGCGAAATTAAATGTTATGGCGTAGATAGACCTTTTAAACATATTACATTTAATATATCTCTGGTCAAAAACAGTGTTTCAGCGCCTTCAGCAGAAGTTGAACGTCGTCGCTTATGTGCATAGTGCTCTTTTTCTCTCCACTTGAACTGAGTCTTAATCTGAGTTCAAGTGGAGGGTTTTAAATTAAGCTAAACTTAATTATATCATCCCCATTTTCTAAACTTCTCAATTGAAATAGATATTTTTTATCCTTAATTATTTTACTTTTCTCTAAAAAACTGATGTATCTATCTTCAATCCTATTTTATTAAAAAAATAATATATTCCTAAAAGCCTCTAGTCTTTTAGCACAATCTTCTCTTTGGAAAATCTTTTCTTCACACATCATACCCCCAATCTTTTTTAGTTATTTAGCTAAATATCCCAATTATCTGATTTGGAAAAAATGGATGGTGTTTAGGAATTTCTGGATAGTTTAAAAGAAGCAAAAAGCGTTCAATCAATACTCTGAAAAAGTTTTTTAAGTGAATGAAATACAGCAAGGAATAATCAATTTCTCTAAGGAAGGTATGAGATGATAGGTCAGCAAGGAATAAAAGTAGGATCAAAAAAATCATTTATATTATTTAGTATTTTAAGTGGAATAAGCTTATCTGGCCAAGCGGAAACAACTGAGCAAGAATGGAAATTTACACTTAAAAATGTTTATATTGAACGAGATTTTGACTCTTCTTCAATAAAAGATATCGGAAGCTGGTCACAATCAGCATCATTGTTTTATACGTCGCAAATGAAGGATACTCCGCTTAGTCTTGCAGGAAGTCCTATCACTATAGGTGTCAATGCTTCAACCCAATATGCAGTACGTCTCAGCTCAGACAAACATGTACCTGATGCTATTTTACCGTTTGATCCTATCACTCAATCACAAGCTGCTGACTATTTTAAATATGGGGCTACCTTAAAATTAGGCTATCAAGATACGCTATTGAGCTTAGGAGAGCTTTGGCTAGATCTTCCTTTGACTACAGTTGACGGTAGCCGTCAGCTACTGAACTCTTATTGGGGTGGAAATTTACGTTCTCAAATAAATGATCAACTGCAGCTTGAGCTTGGACATATCACTAAGTTATCTCCAAGAAATGAAGAAGATTTTCGCAAGTTTTCTTATACTGCTGCAGGAGTCAAACACTATTCAGATGCTCTAAATTATATTGATCTGCGCTATCAAGTTTCACCCAATTTAAAAACAGAATATTATTTTGGTAATCTCGAAAATCTTTATAATAAACATTACTTAGGTATTGAGCATAACTGGAAAGCCGATCATTTTTCTTTAAATTCAAGGCTAAAATATTTTAATGCGCAACAGGACAATAACCAACTCAATATAGATGCGCAAAACATTGGTTTACTTGAAACCGTAAAGATAAAGAACCACGGTATCGGTATAGGTTATCAACAAATTATGGGTGAATCTGCCTATCCTTTACTTGATGGTTTTTTACCTGAGCCTTATTTTATCAATTGGAATGCAACAGGATTTTTTAAAGAAAATGAAAAGTCTTATCACTTCATCTATAGCTACGATTTTAAAGATTATATTCCAGGACTGAATACAACACTTAAATATGTATATGGTAATAACTTTAACGCCGCTGATGGTCGCGAAAATAGAGAAAGTGAAGCTAATTTTATTGGAAGCTATGCATTTCAACAACCCTATCTTAAAGGTTTAGCTTTGCAATATCTTTTAATTGATTATCACGTTAAATATGGCACTGATTTCACAGAGAATCGTTTTTTTGTAAATTACAGTAAAAAATTCTAAAAATTTTAAGGGAATAAAGATGAAAACAATTGATCTTAATACGGTGATAGACCGTGAAAAACTATCACCATTACAATGGCTAGTATTTACGCTAGGCTTTTTAGTATTTTTTTGCGATGGTTTAGACACTGGTATTATTGGTTTTATTGCACCTGCATTATTAGATGATTGGGGGATAAGCAAACCTCAACTTGCACCAGTTTTGAGTGCTGCCCTGGTCGGTATGTCGATTGGCGCTATTCTGTCTGGCCCTCTTGCTGATAAATTTGGGCGGAAAAAAGTTATTACTTTTACCACATTACTTTTTGGTGTATTTACAGTTTTATGCGGACTTGCTACTTCAACACAAGAGTTGATGATTTACCGGTTCATTACTGGTATTGGCTTAGGTGCAGCTATGCCAAATATTAGTACAATTGTTTCAGAATATATGCCTGTAAAACGTAAAGCATTTTTAACTGGATTGGCAGGTTGTGGATTCATGCTTGGAATTTCTTGTGGCGGCCTTCTATCCGCTTATTTATTAGAGAGTTTAGGCTGGGCTAAAGTCATTATTATTGGCGGTGTTATTCCACTTATTCTGGTCATTATACTACTCGTCAAATTGCCAGAATCACCACAATATTTAATCAAAAATAATCAACTCTCAAAAGCTCAGCATATTTTAGAGCTTATACAAGGAAAACCCTTTTCCGATATAATCACAATTAGATTGGCTCATACTGAAATACAGTCTACTCAAAGTCCTGTTAAGCAAGTTTTAAGTAAATATTTAGTAAGCTCAAGTATGTTATGGCTTTGCTGTTTTATGAGCTTATTAGTCTTTTATCTTTTAACCAGTTGGATGCCAGTCATTTTAAAAACAGCAGGTTTTACTACTCAGCAATTCAGCTTAATTGCCGCTATCTTTCCTTTTGGTGGAGTAATTGGCGCTATAATCATGGGTTGGTATATGGATAAAACCAATCCTAATACAGTTATTCGATACTCTTATCTGGTTGCTTTTGGCTTATTTATTGTAGCAGGCTTCTTAAGTTCAGACATATTTTTCTTTGGAATTACCATATTCTTAATTGGTGCTTTGCTTACTGGTGCTCAATCTTCCTTACTACCTTTAGCAGCCATTTCCTATCCTTCAACCTGTCGAGCTGTAGGCGTCTCATGGATGCATGGCATTGGTCGAATTGGAGCAATTTTAGGTGCTTTCTTTGGATCCTTAATTTTCACATTTGATCTGAGTTTAAGCGGCTTATTCTACATCCTTGCAATTCCTACATTTATTTCATTTATTGCCTTGAGTTTAAAAGTGTTAAGTGAGAAATCAAAATACCCAGAACAAACTGAAATTAAAGAAATAGCTTAAACTAATCTAATAGCATTAAAAGCCAGATTTAAATCTGGCTTTTAATCTTTACATTTTTAATATTTTAATAAAACTCTTTAAATTTGTTTTTAGTATCACTCGGCTTTTCGCCAAACTCCTCATGATAATCTTGAGAGAATCGGCTCAAATGATTAAACCCCCATTTAAAAGCTAACTGTGAAATAGAGATTCTTTTACCAAGCTCAGGCGTACATAAAGATTTATAAATTTGTTGTAATCGATACTTTTTTAGATAAGCTAAAGGGCTCGTTCCATAATAGGCTTGAAACTCTTCATATAATTTTGATTTTGAGACTCCTGCTAATTTTTGCAAAGTATCAACACTGATTTCCTCACATGCATGGGTAATTATAAATTTATGTACTTTCTGAATATAAGTAGGCTGCCGTTGATTCGATAATTGTCTAAGCTGCTCTGAATAATTATTTTCTTGAGAAAGTAATAAGGTTTTAATGATGAAATTTTCATAGTCTTCAGCAAGCAAAGATAATCCATGAAAACTAATATATTGAGATTTTGAGTTTAAGAAATTCTGGATGTATTTCCACCACGAATTAGTAAGCTGCTGTGAATCAAAATGCATTTTCGGATTGAATATAACAGAATCATCCACAGGTTGCTTAAGAAGATCTGCTAATACAAGATGTAAACTTCTTTCAGGAATGACTACTTGAAGCTTTTTACAGTTTTTATCAATTGCAAGATCTTGCAACTGGGCATTTGAGATAATAAGTCCAGTGTTTTCATCTGAATAATATTGTTCTCCCCTCATATTTAAAATTTGTTTGCCACATAGAGGTAGGCTAATACTATAAGCTTTAAGATGGGAAGTATTTATTGCTACGTTAGCGCCATAAGAAATGGTACCGATCGTCATCTGCTTACTAGGTAGGCGCATTCCATCATAATGAAAATCTAAAGTATTCCGATAACTGGTATCCAAGCGATGTTCGCCACAAATATTTGACATAAGATTTTGAGCAAAATCGGCTTTTTTTGAATAATGTTTCAATTCAATATCTTCTTGGCTTAGTGATTGCATTCCTTGTTCACCTAGCTAAAATTTATAATATTGTTAAATATATCAGTTAGGACAGCTATCTGGATAGACAGATTCTATATTTAAATTCAATCTCAAACCTTTCCTAGTATTACAATTTATTTATTGGTAAAATAAAAAATTAATATAACCATTATAATCAATGACATAAAAATTAGCGTAGCACTATAAAACTTAAAAACAAAAAAATACCTTTAAAATATTTACTTATACCAATAGGGTATATTAAATAAATAATAATTCTTACATTAAAAATATTGTTTAAATTAAATATTTCTTGCTATATATAAAATACATAATAAGATTTATTAGTTAGAAGTACCTATATTTAATCAGTCTACAAGGATATCGTGATGATTAATCTAGATAAATTTGAAAAAAATTCACCCAAAAAGTTTTCTACTAATTTAAAGCATCCAGAAGATGTGTTGCAATGGATGATAAAGGTAAATGGCCCGCATCGCCTCTACATTCCAGACCCTCAAAAAATTGATTTTTTACATGAGGGTATTAACGTTGGTGCGATTACTTTCGGTACTGTTCAATATTCTACTCTAGCAAATATTTCTATTGATAATTTACAACATTGTTATATTTTTAATGTACCTATTGAAGGCATTCAAGAAATTAAAATTAAATCATCAACTATATATTCTAGTGATGAGGTAGCTGCTATATTTTCACCTCATCAACCATTTTCTATGATTTTACAACCTAACTGCCAAAAACAAATGATTCGAATTTCAAAAGATAAGGTAGAGAACTATCTTTCCCAATTATTAGGTTATAAGATAGTTAAACCATTAATCTTTGATATTCAAGCACCTATGCAAGGTTCGATTAAAAAATGGTTTAATTTAGCCATGAATTTTCAAGAATTTTTGTTGGAGGCTGAATATCTTCTAGATTTTCAAAATATCTGGAGCAACTTTGAAAAAAATTTAATTTCTATTTTATTAAACTCTCAACCTCATAATTACAGTTTAGAGCTTGAGCATCGATTAAAAGGAAAACCCTCATATTTAAATTATATTGAAGATGTTTTTAAAGAAAATCTTTCTCAACCAATTACACTTAATGAGCTTGAAAAAATTCTAGGCATCTCACGTGAAAAATTATACCAGGATTTTAATACTTACTATGGTCAATCTCCTGTAGCTTACTTACGTAATTTGCGTTTCGAAGAAACTTATAAACGTTTAAAAAATATAAAACCCTGGGAAAATGTTTCAAGTATTGCAATGGATTGTGGTTTTCAGCAATTAGGACGCTTCTCACAAGAATATAAAAACCGTTTTGGAGAGTTACCTTCTGAAACATTAAAAAATAGTATTCACTAAAACCACCTATTTTATTTATATAGATTTAAGCTAATTAAAAGAGCACTTCATTTATAAAGTGCTCTTATCTTTGAATCAGATAATCTATTTATACTTTTTCTTCATCATCTTTTAGAATATCTTTTTGCATTTTTTTCGCTGTTCTATCTGGATTAAGAAATATTACAGCAGCTAATCCTACAATTAATAAATAGATACCAATATAAGAAAAACTTAAGTTCATTCCCATAACTAGTTTATTGAGCATTATAGCATCTGGAAGTATTCCCTTTACTGGCTGGATGTATCCTGCAGACTCCATAAACATTCCTACCATAGTTGGCGAAATCATCCCCCCTAAAGAGGCTAGAGCCGTAACAGTCGCCATAACAGCTGCCCGTTGTTTAGAACAAATACTATAGGCCAAAGTAATAGGTGCTAATGGGAATGTCATCGCCAAACCTGCAGCAATGGTCAAAACACCAACTGCAGCAATCCCTGTCGTATAAGGTAATAGTAAAAAGAAAATACCTGACATTAAAATTAAGATACCAAATACACAGCCTAAGGATTTATGTACTGAGCACCCTTTTTTCATTAAAATTTTAGATAGATAGCCTGCTACCAATAAAGTTAAAGCGCCAAATATCCATGGAAAAGTTGAAATCATACCGATCATCTGAGGAGACGTGTCTATAACCGCAGATAGATAGCGAGGCGACCATGTGGTTAAAAAGCCCATAGCCCAAAAACATCCAGCACCTGCTAAAAAAGCAGAAATGAACATGGGTGAAATAAAAACTTTAAATAAAGGTACTACTTTTAATTGGTCTGAAAACTCAGCAATACTTTTATTATTAATATAACTTGTACTAGGATGCACAAGTGGTTTAGGTTGAGTAAGCTCCTGTTTCGCTTTGATATGACTATATGGCCCTTCTTTCGCAATTAAAAACCATAACAAACTCCAACCAAGACCAAAAAATCCTAAAAAACCAAATGCCCATCTCCATCCATAAGACGGATGAGCAATAATAGCTGCTAAAATTGGAGCAGCAATAATAGGACCTAAGGTCGATCCTATGGCCACCAAACTACTTGGCAATCCACGTTCCTTTGGCTCGTACCATCCATGAATATGTTGCAAAGTAATAGGTGTAGCAGGCCCTTCTGCAGCACCTAAAATAATTCGTGTGACCAATAAGAGCGTTATCCCTCCTCCCATGAGCATGGGGAATTGTAAAACTGCCCATGCAATTCCCATGGTAAGCAGGATCCAGCGGGTTTGTATTTTTGCCGCCAAAAAACCTACCGCAATCGATGAAATAGCAAATAAAAAGAAAAAAGAACTACCAATAAAACCGAATTGACTACTCGACATTCCTAGTTCACGCATTGCGGGTTCAGCTACCAGGCCTAAAACAGCTTTATCAGCAAAGTTGATCATTTGGAATATGATGAGCATTCCAGTAATTAACCACGCTCGACTTGTAATTCTCCCAGTTTCTAATGGCTCTATAAGTGAAGTAGGAAGGCTTTTGATTTGGCTTTTCATGTATTTACCTCCCGTAAAAACTCATGTGCTCTGCGCTCATCAAGATGAGTTTTTACAATATCAATTACATTAAAAGTATCATTATCTTCTGCTGCCAATACCAAACCATCGAAATCATTTTGAGCAGTATTGACCATCTTCTGAACATCTGCTGAGTCTGGTGTATTTGGTACAATATGATGCAGGATAAGTGCTTTCACATTTGCTTCTTGGGCAACTACGCCTACTTTCTCATAAGATGTGTGAGATTCTTCAAGATGGACTGCAATACCGTTGCGTGTCGGTCCCTCAGGGAACGTAGCTAAAATTGCGTCTAGATCAATAACCTCATGCATTAATACATCTGCGTCTTTGGCTAGTAAAATACAGTTTTTAGAATATGTCGTATCACCTGAAATTACGACAGAACCATATTTAGAATCGAACCGGAAACCAAAAGCAGGAAAACATAGACGGTGGTCTACCAAAATTGTGCTCACTTTAACCAGCTCATCTTCATAAATAACGAAAGGTTCCATTTCCGGATGTCGATTATGGACAGGGTCTGCTTTGGCATTTTCAGGAATCTGAATATCAAATGCCTTAATCCATTCGGTTGGACTTGAACGACCTTCATCTGCCATTCGAATTGCAATATCTGATGCAAATACATTGTGTATTAAAGCATCAACCATCGCAGCTGTTCCTACCATAGGATGATCTCCGCCACAACAGCCTTTAATTTTGGGATGAGTATGAGTCGGCATAGCTGGATTTTGTAAAGGCTTTCCAGGACCATAAATTTGGATAGGCTGGCTAAAAGACTCACCTGGGACTTGCCAACCTGTGAATAAATAAGAGCCTAAATCATAGATATGGTCAGAGTGATGATGAGTAATAAAAATACCTCGTAACTCACCCCAAGTAGCATGACTTCTATAATTACGAATACTCCCCATACCACAATCGACGATATAGGTCGCATTATCTATGCAAATAGCTGTTGAGATTCCTGCTCTAGAACTAGATACGATTGGGCCACCACCTGTACCTAAAGCAATAATTTTCATTCCCTGTTGATTATTAATTTTCATTGAATAGTCCTTTTAAATTCATGCTAATAACACTCTATAAATATAATTTATTTTATTCTTCGACTAATATTCACTTTTTATAAATTTATTATGCTTAATTTAATTTTTTTCATTTGCTTAAATCCAAGTGAACACACAATAATTTTTGGTAAAATAATTAAATAAAAAGCCTTCATAATTATGAAGGCTTTTTATTTAATTATTTAGAATAAATATTTTAACGATTAGAACTCACAGTTAGGAAGGCTGGATGGATTAAAGAAACGAATATTACGAGCTGCTGAGACCTGGACTACCTTCTCTGGATCTGTCAAATTGTGCAGTTCTGAAAACAAACTGGCTAAATCATTACCTGGACTTACCCAAAAAACACCTTTAGCGGGGCCTTCTGAAGTAACTTTATATCCATGTGTTGTTCCACGTGGCCAATAAAGATAATCCCCTGCTTTGGCAGTTGTCCATTCACCGTCTAAATATAGCGAATACTCGCCCTCAAGAATAAAAGCATGTTCATCCTGTACAGGATGCATATGAGGAGGAACAAAAGTTCCAGGAGGATCATTTGAAATCCAAGCAAAACTTGACTGCTGATCTCCTCCTAATATAGGTTCATATACATGTCCAAGCACATTCCATTTAATATTTTTAAGCTCTTTATTTAATCGTGTTTCATTAAACACTAAAGAAGATAAATGTTTCTGATCTAGCATTTGCATTGTAAGTCTCCCTTTTTTGTTATTTCAACAACTTTTCAAAATATGAACTATGCATTTATTAAGGAGTTTCTATTCAAATAAGACATATAAAATACATAGATTATCATCTAAGAATGCATAGCATTTATTACTCAAGAGTTATATATTCTAGATTTTAACTGATCAAAAAATTATGAAAAATTTAATTAAAATCATTAAACTAACTGATGGAGAAGACCCGGATCCTCGTTTTACACTTGCCAATGAGAGAACATTTTTAGCATGGAATAGAACAGCACTCGCTATATTAGTGGGTGCCATAGCATTTATTACATTGAATAATGGAATAATTGAAGAAGTAATTGCCAATCATATTTTTATCTCTTTAATTTTACTTTCTATTCTTCTTAGTATTAGCGCTATTTTTCGTTGGTTTAGAGTTGAATATGCACTGAGAACCAAACAGTCTCTCCCCTATCCTTTTATGGCCCCAATATTATCAATTTTTAGTTTAATTCTAATTATATTTATTTTTATTCATATTAAATAGGAATTATTATGCAAGATAGTGGACTTCAACCTGAAAGAACTTTTTTATCTATAGAAAGGAGTTTATTTTCTTATATCATAGTAAACTTTACTTTTTTTAAATATTTGATCAACAAGCCTTATTATTTTTTTTATATTTCTATTTTCATTACCACAGCAATTTGTCTCTATTATTTTATTTTAATCATTAACTTTAATAAAATAAAAACCTTAAGAACTGATAATAAAAATTTAATTACTTATCGTCTCATATTATTATCTTCGGCTATTTTCACCATAATCTTAGCTATAGCAGCTATTTTTATTATTTATTAATAAAAAACTACTCTTTGAAAGTAGTTTTTTTAATTTTTAAAATTTTTATATATTTGTAGATGTATAAAGTCTTTCAATTGATTTTACAATTTCACCATTTCTAAGAAAGTGAAAAAGCAAACTAAAATGATCACTGTCTTTAAGAACTCTAAAATTTGCTAAATTCCCTTTAAACTCCCACTGTTCTTTCATTTTTTGGGATTGTTGAATGAAGGCTTCGGTTTCATAACTTCCAACAAAAAACTCAGCAGGAACTAAATCGTCAGATACTCTTAATATCGGTGAATTCTCCCTTGCCTGAGAACTATCTAATTTAATATTTATATTTAAGCTAGTAGATATCAAAGGAACTAAATCGTATATACCACTGATAGGAATTATACCCTTAACATTTAACCAGTCTTTTATTAAACATCTGGTATTTAATACGAGCTCTGTTGTTAAGTGCGCACCTGCCGAATGCCCACAAATATACATAGGTAATTTTTTTGAATCAAAATTTAAAAGTGTATTTAATGTAAATAAAGAATAACTTAATGATTTTTTTATTTTTTCAATACTTACTTCTGGGCAAAGAGGATAATTCATAATTGCAACATGATATCCAAGTTCTGCTAAATGGTCAGCAATAAAGTAAAACTGGTTTTTATCTCTTGATTGCCAATACCCCGCATGTAGGTAAACAAAAATTGCTTTTGCATCCCCTACTGCATAGCACAGGTCAAAGCATTCTCGCTCATGAAAACCATAATATATATTTTTTTTCCATTTTTTGCTGATCAATGCTAAATGATTTAGCTCTTTGAACTTAGCCATCACTTCATTATAATTATTGTTTTTCTGCCCGACAACATAATCATTTTCAAAATTGATAGTATTCATTTCTATTATCTCTATTTATTAACCACTCATCTATTACATAGTTTTATATATATTCTCACTATTCAAAAATTATTTTTTTTTATCCTCTTTAGATAGATTGAATTGCCACCACTCTCCTAGACAAATTTCGTCTATTCTTTTTGCATAGGAGAGAACCTTATGAGTGGACAACGCTATACCCCAGAATTTAAAGATGAAGCTGTTAAATTGATTACCGAACGTGGATATTCTGTCACTGATGTTGCAGAACGTTTAGGTGTATCACAACACAGCATTTATAAATCGCTAAAGGCCGTACAGCCTTTACGCAACAATCCTGATGAACATGAATTGCTCGAGGCAAAGAAAGAAATCCTTCGCCTTAAAAGTCAGCTCAAACAAACTGAAGGGGAACGGGATATTCTAAAAAAGGCCGCAAGGTACTTTGCAAGCCTGCCCGAGTAAAGTATCAGTTTATCCTGGAATACAGCCATCAATTTAAGATTAAAACGATGTGTCGGGTTCTTAAGATTGCTCGTGCTGGCTACTATGCTTGGTTGGATGAACCCGAATCAGGCAGGACTATTGAAGATAAGCGGTTATTACAGCTCATCCGTTCTTCTTATGATGCCAGTTATGGCATCTACGGTTATCGTCGCATTACGCTGGATCTTAAAGAGCTAGGTGAAAGCTGTGGACCTAATCGTATGCTGAAGATCATGAAGCACAATGGTATTGCCGCTGTTCGAGGATATAAGAAGCATAAAAGCTATGGTCGTGGTCGTCCTCAGATTGTGCCATCTAACCATTTAAATCGAGAGTTTATTGTAAACACACCTGATACCTCTTGGGTGACTGATATAACTTACATTCGCACATGGCAAGGCTGGTTATATCTAGCTGTGGTTCTTGATTTATATTCGAGAAAAGTCATCGGTTGGTCAATGAAACCTACGCTTGCCAAGGATATCGTTTTGGATGCACTTCTTATGGCGGTATGGCGACGTAGGCCAAATGAACCTGTGATCATACACTCAGACCAAGGCTCACAATACAGCAGTGGAGACTGGCAGAAATTCTGTCAGAAGCATAACTTAATACCCAGCATGAGCCGTAGAGGCCTTGCGCAGTATACTGCTCATGGGACAATGCTGTTGCTGAATCCTTTTTTAGCAGCTTGAAGAAGGAAAGAATTAAAAAGAGGATCTATAAAACACGAGAAATGGCTCGTACAGATGTGTTTGATTACATCGAGATGTTTTACAATCGAATCAGGCGTCATTCGCATCTCGATGGGATGAGTCCAGAAGTCTTTGAGGCAGCTTCAAAATGAGGCTGTCTCGTGTCTACGATACTGGGAGCAGTCCATCTCATTTCTTTGATATTTTTTTTTGATGTATTATTCTTTTAGACTCATTCAGGGATAAGTTAATGTTTGAAACTATTGATAATTTAAAGAAAAAATTAGATCAACATCGCCCTCTTTCTCCATCAATTGTCAAAAATTTACAAGAAGATCTTATTGTCCGTTGGACCTATCATTCGAATGCAATTGAAGGCAATACACTCACCCTGCTAGAAACTAAAGTAGTACTCGAAGGTATTACTGTTGGTGGAAAGGCATTAAGAGAACACTTCGAAGCGATCAACCATAGAAATGCAATTTACTATGTTGAAGATATCATTCGGAAAGAGGAGCCTTTTTCTGAATGGCAAATTCGTAATATCCATCAGCTTATCTTAAAGAATATTGATGATGATAATGCTGGCCGCTATCGTCAGCAAAATGTCCTAATCTCTGGTGCTACATCTACCCCACCTGATTACACACTATTAAATGAAAAGATGGCTCAGTTAGTTGATTGGTATAATTCAGAGGCACATAAGCTTCACCCCATTGAACGTGGAGCTAAAGTACATGCTGATTTTGTAGGTATCTATCCATTCATTGATGGCAATGGCCGTACATCACGCCTTTTAATGAATCTAGAATTGCTCAAAGCAGGCTATCCACCTTGCGTAATTACTGTAGAAAATCGATTGGCTTACTATGAAGCTCTTGATCAATGGATGGCTTATGGGAAAACTGATGCATTTATCCACTTAGTTTCTGATGCTGTTATTGAAGGATTTAAGCCTTATAAGCTGGTTCTAGAAATTTGAACTTCCTCTTCAACAACTTAGGAAAATATTACAACTTTAACTTTTAATTTATATCTATAATATCATTAGCTATATTGAGTTAATGAATACAGAACAGATAGAAAAAATAAAAATATCCAGGCGAAAAAAAACCATCGTTTAAAGTGATAATACAGTAAAAATTGTAAAAAAAATGCTGAAGTTATGATCAGAAAAATCCAAGTAATAATTCCTACAGAAAGACCATGGTCCAGACAGTTCAGATATAAAGATAGTGCCAGACAAATCACTGAATATATTTTTAACAAAGCTTGGGCATAATGAAAGCTCAGAAAAGGATACCCAAGTTTTTTCATTCCACTTTGACTGGTCATACACAGCTGCGTCATTGCAACCATGGCCCATAATATTGCAGCCAGGCTCATTTAGCCACCTCACGCATCTTTATTTTTTTGAAATAAAAACAGGCAAATATATATCCCGTGGCGATGAGCATCAATACAAGATCAACTCCTGCTACAGACCATTGCTGATGCCGCAAGGTATTAAAGAAGAATGTTTGAGGAGCTAAGACGAGCGGGCTGAATACTGTCATCCATAAAATAACAGCAGTGAGGATCAGGGCCACAACCATGGCTTTTTGCATTTTAACCAGCATCGGAATGAATAAAATACCCACCCAGCTGATAAAAAATATGCCTAACTCATACTGAATCCGCTGTTCAAGACTGGCCGTCAAAATCCGGTTAGCCAGAAAATACATGGCTGTTGCAAATGGCAAGCCCAGAAAAGTGAAATAATTAAGGTAAGCAACCATATTATAACTTAAGGTATGTTGCTGTTTAATGCGTTTCTTTTGCCACAATAAAGCCCCTGCGACCAGCATGATGCAACCGACGAGACCTAAACCCGCTAGTATCCCCCTCATCCATTGACTGGCGTAATATCCTAAATGAATACCATAAGTTGCCGAGCTGATTTGAGCGACAGGATGCAGATTTCTTTCGGAATTCAGATTCTGTCCGGTATTTGCTGCAAAAATGAATTGCGGATTATTGAAAGTAATTAATTGGTTATATCCATAATCAAACGTAATTAAGGCTTCCGCAGTATTTGGATTTTTGACTTCAAATTTCTCCAGTGCAGCTCCATTACTTGCCTGTTGAGGTAGTTGACGGGAGAATACAGAAAATTCTTTTAATTGAAGAGCTGAATTTGCTGCCGATTTTGGCGGATTGATATATTGTATTTCACTATAAAACTTCTTTATTCCATTCTCGCCATAGTGTTTATTGATTCCCGCTGGTACAAGCAGATAGAAGAAAATCATAATCCCGGTAAAGGCCATAATCAGATAAAAAGGCAGGGTCACTACACCGGTAATATTATGCAAATCCAATAAGGTACGCTGTCCCTTAAAACTCCGGAATACAAAAAAATCTTTAATTATTTTTTTATGGGTAAAGATCCCGGTAATTAATGCAATGAGAAATAGCACCCCGACAATAACCACAAGCGTTCTACCGACGACATCAGGCAAAGGATACAGACTGTAATGTAATTTAAAAAAAAAGTCGCCTCCCAGACTTTCCCTTCCCTCTGTTAAAATTAACCCTGTATTGGGGTCTTGCAGCTTATAGTACTTATGGTTTTGGTCTTGCCATTCCAAGGTGTTAAAAGGCATGCGGGGACTGGCAAGACTCACTCGCCATCTTTTGGCATCTGGGGCATGAGTATTTAAATAATCATAGGCAACCTGGGCCGACTCAAAGGAACTAGGAGGCGCTTTTAGATATAAAAAATTTTCAGGTTTAGACCAGAGATTAATTTCAGTTCTGAAATAGGCAATAGAGCCGGTAAAAAAGATCAGGAAAACCGACCACAATACAACGATACCTAACCAGCTGTGTAAAGTTGCCTGTATCTGGCGAAATTGCATTTAATTTTCTCCAAATTTTTTTATGATCCAATAGCTCAGCAATAAAATATAACTAAGATAATTGATGCTCTTTTGCCATAATTTAGACGGAATACAAGGAACTAAAACAATATAAAAAATGAGAAAAGTAAAACTTAGGAGGGCAGATAAATAGATATTTTCAGCTGTTGCAAAGGGTAAATAATCAGGTAAAACCCAAGAGATCCATAAGCTATAGCCATAAGCAGCCAGGCAGATATAAAAAATTTCTTTAATAGATAACCACTCTGGTTTTTGTTTATCCATTGACCTTATCTTTCATCCCATCTCAGGAAGTGAAGAAGTATCTGTATTGCTATAGATACTTCCCGGGTAAGCATTAATAATTAATGGTATAGCTTAGGCCAAAAGTACGACCTTCAGCAGGAATCGCCAACAGCGCATTACCATTGGTCACAGCAGCTTGTTGTGCAAATACGGTTCTGTACTGCTTGTCCCAGACATTATAGACACCAAAATCGACACGGCCTTTAGCCACAGGGAAATGTGCCAGGACATCCATCGTGGTATAGCCTTTAATCTCTGCTGCACTATTACCATCACTTAAACCTGCGGCTATTAATGCTTGGTCATCTTTATAGGCTTCATCAGTGCCTTTGATGGCTAGCATTTGTGCACGTACACCATAACCTTCTTCATTATTCCACTCAGCAAACAGGGTGCCTTTCACAGGCGACACAGCAAAAGCATTCAGTTCATGCCATTGATCTGCTGCATCTTTATATTGTCCGCGTGTGTAGCCCAAGGTCCCACCCACCTTATAGTTGTCCATAAATGGATAACTTACCGTAGCTTCTGCTCCATAAATGCGTTGATCTGTATCTACCACATTTACTGAACGGTCAGCGTTGAACTGTACCACCTTATCAGAGGTATTATAGAAACCTGTTAGACCCAAGTTTAAGCCGTCATCCTGATTTAAGCGCCAACCCAATTCATAACTGTTGACCGTGATCGGTGCAATACCTGACGTCGTTAAGGTATAGGCAGCTACATCACGCAGCACGCGTTGTACATCCGGATAACTATAACCTTGTGAAAAATTGGCATAAACTTGCTGCGCATCTGTTAACTCATAGACTGCACCTAAATTGAACAGAAACTTATCAGCATCGGTAGAGTCAGCCGCCATTAAAGTAACTGGATTGCGTGCGGTTAAATAACTGTCAGTGTCTGCCTGAACATACTGATAACGCACACCGGCCTGCACATTTAAACGATCCGTCAGTGCATAATCCCCTTGTACAAATGTACCGATATTCTGGATTTCTGTATCAGGTCCGGAACCCTGTTTTTCCCCTGTTGGAGTGTAGACTAGGCCATTATTACTTGGTGTATAGTAATCAGCCCACTGGTGATCTTTCTCCCAGTCATAGTCCAGACCATAAGTCAGTTTTAAATCTCGCTCGGCCACCTGCAGGTCAGATTGAACGGTAGAGCGAATCCCTGCATAGTCCACATTGGATTGGCTTTGCTTCACATTCACGCCATCTTTTGAATAACCATAAGGTACGAAACGCGCTTTTTCATTCCGGTAATACGCTTCAACATTCAAAGTTTGGCCCAGGAAATCCTGGTTTTGATACTGGGTATTAAACGCATAGCGTTCTGTAAAGGGTTGTTTATCTAAGCTCCACCCTTTAATAGCTTTATAAGAAGGCTGTGTGCCGGTTTGCAGATAAGAATAGTCAGGACCGTATTCGGTATCCTGTTCATCATTATAATATTGTGCACCAAAACTTAAGCTTTGACTGTCAGTTAAATTAAAGTTTAAACGACCATTTACATCAACAGTATCGGTATCCATGGTGCTGCCCTGCCAAGGGCTTAGCGAGATACGATCCCCCTTACCATCAAACTGTGAACCCCGACTGGTATAATCTACCCCTAAAAAACCGTCAATCTTGTCATTACTAAATGAAGCAGTTTGCCCCACTTGATAAGCCAAACTATCACGACGGAAATTATCAGCCGATGTCAGGCCTAACTTGGTCTGAAAGCTGACTGGTTTCGATTTGTCCACACGTTTGGTAATAATATTAATAATCCCGCCCGTCGCACCTGAACCATAAATGCTGGTCGCACCTGAAACCACCTCGATATGATCAATCATATTGGGACTGATACTGTTGAGCTGACGCGCCACATCGCGCGAACCGGTCTGTGAAACTCCATCAATCATGACCAATACATTCCGTCCACGCATGGTCTGACCATAGTTACTGGTGGTTCCACTGCTAGGTGCCAGTGAGGGTACCAACTGCGCTAAAACATCTGCGACTTTTCGACCCGCTCCAGCCTGTTGAGCAATTTCTTCACCTTGAATGGTCTGCACAGTTCCCGCAACTTCAGCAATTGTTTTAGGGGTACGGGTCGCTGTTACCACAATAGGAGAAAGCTTGAGAGTTTTATTTGATCTTTCCTGCTCCTTAGATGCAGGACTTGACTCTTCTGCATACAGCTGTGAAGAAATGGCGACACTAAGAAGACACAGACTGAATTGAGATAGTCGCATTGTTAATCCCTTTACGTAAATATTATAATGGTGCAAATAATAATCATTACTATTATTAATGTAAATTTTTTATTGCAATATTTATTGTTTTTTTAACAGCTTAGTTAATCCACATTTTGAATTGGCCTAAATCCCTAAAGGGTAGTATCCTAATTTAAAAAAGATCCCACCCTCTCTCCCGATCAAAAATATAGGTATCAGCTTGCCTAACCCTCAATAGTTTCAAGAAGACTAATATGACCACATTTCTTATAAAATTCTTCTCTGAAACAATGATATAGAACGGCAATCTTTTCCGGCATTAGAAGTTTTTTCTGAGCTGTAAACGCAATATCCTGCGCGATGTATGCATAAGACCTGACATTTTCATCAGGTTCGCCAACAATTTTTTCTGCCGGAGAGTTTTCAAAGATGAAATAGATCATCAGGCGCATGACAGCTCTAAAGTGCCCTTTTCCCACCACATGCTTTTCACCGAGCAGAATATGCCAACCTAGATCATTTTCCAATGCAGGATAATACAAGGATAGTCGATCGCGTCTGGCTTCATAAATCTCCAAATAGCCAACATCCTGTCCTGCAATCTGGATAATATAAAGCCTTTGATGGTCATCTACCTGCATTTTTTCGAAGTATACAGCTAGTTCAGATTCGGGCTTATTCAGTTGTACTAGCTCAAACCTGATCTGACAGTTACCCATTTTTTATTGTGCCTGTCAGGTTAAATTTGAGCTAAATTCTTCTCAGCCCAAATCCGTTTTCCATCAAGTAAAGTTTCAAGTGGTGTACGACCACAGCACATTTTTCCTTGATGAGTCCGTTCAGTATTATAGAATTTCAGCCAATCGTCTAGATCAACTTGTAATTCTTCCAATGAGCTATAAAGCTTCTTCCTAAACGTAATTTGATAGAACTCCTGCAAAATCGTCTTATGGAAACGCTCACAGATACCATTTGTTTGCGGCGAAGCTGCTTTTGTCTTCGTGTGATCAATATCATTAACTGCCAGATACAACTCATAGTCATGTTGTTCTACCTTACCGCAATACTCAGTACCTCTGTCTGCGAGGATGCGAAGCATTGGTAAGTCCTGAGATTGATAGAATGGCAACACACGATCATTGATTAAATCAGCCGCTGTAATCGGTGTTTTTGTTGTATAGAGCTTGCAATGAACGACCTTGCTATAAGTGTCGATGAATGTTTGTTGATAGATTCGTCCAACACCTTTGAGATTCCCGACATAAAAGGTGTCTTGCGCGCCTAAATAGCCTGGATGAGCTGTTTCGATTTCACCACAAGCAATGTCATCCTCATACTTACGTTCAAGTGCCGCAATCTGCTGATCATTTAATTCAATACCATCCTGTGCCACTTTAGCCTCAAGTGCTTTTAAACGCTTCTTAAAGTTTTCTAAATCATGACGAAGCCATATAGAGCGAACCCCACTCCCTGAAACGAATACACCCTTCTTGCGTAATTCATTACTAGTACGGTGCTGACCATATGCGGGATATTGAATTGCGAAATCAATAACAGCCTGTTCAGTAGCATCATCTACACGGTTTTTTAAATTTGGTACTCGACGGGATTTATTGATCAGTGCGTCAATATCACCAGACTTCACTAATTCCTGATAGCGATAAAATGTATCTCTTGAAACACCCATCACTTTGCATGCTCTGGATACATTCTGAAGCTCTTCAGCTAAATTAAGCAGACCTACTTTGTGTTTAATGATTTGATTGTTAGTATGCAACATAAGAAAGTTACCTTTGTTTGATTAAGATTTCGACACCTTTATCAAAACGGGTAACTTTCTCTTTTTCAAGAAGAATGTACGATCAAGTCTGAACTAATACAGAATAAGACATACTAGAAAGACACCTCAATAGTTCCTAGTGGCAAGGGCGGTGTTTCTTAAATACCCCCATATTACGGGCTATATGGGGGTGGTTGAGTTAAGCTAAAGTTAAGTCACTGATTCGTCAATTGTTAGGCTTAGTTTTGTTGTATGTTCTTCCAGTTTCAATGGCATTTTTTTAACTGTAGATCTTAAAGGTTTCTTACTCACAGACTCTTTTTTAACAAACAAGTTTGTTAAATATTGGCTCATGCTGAGTTTGTATCTTTGATCGGAAGAGACATCCTGTAAAAAATAGCTTGCGAAATAAAAAATGGAATAAGATCAGAAATGACTAATTTGTCCTTAGCCATCTTACTATTTTTAATAAATAGATATTTCACTGCCAATTGTTCATGTGTTGGAATCAAGCTAATACTATGTGCTAAATCTTCAAGTTGACCAAAATTCATTTGGTTTCCTCGCTTTTTCATTTCAGCTTCTACAGTTTTTGTCCATAATTCTACAACATGCTCACTGAGCTTATTTTGATGTTCCGCTAATTCAGCACTATCAAAAATCAATACAACATCCAAAGAAGCACTTTGATGCTTCTTACATTCCAATAGAATATGTTGAACATCCTTAAAGTGGCGTTCTTTACCTGATAACCTCGTTTTAAATTTATTAAAAACTGACATTAATTCTTCTTTTACATTGGAGTCACTTGGCAGATTAAATTGCCAACGCATAAGAATGCGTTCTTTATCAAAAGCCTTTTGCCACAACTTTGCATTTGCATACTTTAGATATGTTAAAGGTTGTTCATTTTCTTTTGATACTCTGCGACCAATACTTGCGCCTTTTTCATCAAATCATTAAACTTTTGAACTTGGTGGTGATGCATCTTCAATTGTGAAAGATCGGACTGATATTCTTCATTAGCACGAGATTCAAACATCGTAGTAACCAAAATCCAATAACCTGATTGAATACTCAGCTCATTTAACTTATTTTCAATATCTTGTGTATGAAAGTAATAAAGTAAAGAAAGATACTGCCCCCCAACAACAGACATTTCTTCAGGATTACATTCTCGTTTTGGTACTACTGCAAAATAAGGATTTGCAGCACTTAGTAAATTATCAATAAAATGCTCAAACCTGATCAGAAAATCTAAAAGTTCTGCATCAAGAATCTTATTTTTAAATAGGGTGTGTTGACACTTTTAGTTTAAAAAAATAGCGAAGTAGTAAAATCAAATCGCCAAACCCAATTTTACTATTCGCTATGCCTCGTACCATGCTGACAGATCAACACT